>JBDTXW010000091.1:0-10469 GCA_040005975.1 Betaproteobacteria bacterium
GCAAGGATGACTACCGGGAATCCGGGCACGGCCGCATGATCGAACATCGCATTGCTCCGCAAAGCCGTGCGTCCCCGCACGGCGGTTGGTCGTTGCAACGCGGAAGGAATCGTTCGGGCGAAGGCCACCGGCGGGAGGCGGCATCCGGCCGGACATCGCCTCCCGCGATGCGTCTCGGTCCGAAAGCCATGCGAACGGCGCAGGCGTCCCGGGGCAGGCCGGTCTCCGGGCTCATCGGCACACGCTTTGGCGCAAGCGCCTGGCTGCCGGGCGGCCCGCCTTCCCATGCGCTCTAGCGCACAGTGGCATGTCGGACCGCCCGCACCGACTTACCGTTGCGGGGGCAGCGCCGGCCTTGCCGCGTTATCGAGCGCGGCGCACCGGCTTCCCGTTTCACCCGCCGCGCGGAACAGCGCGGCGGACACCTGCTGCCGCGGATTATACCGCTCCGCGCCGACCGGCGGCGTGCGTTCGCGCCTGCTGCTATAATCTTTGGCCTTTTGCAACGAGCTTAAGACGCCCCGCCGCCTTCCGTGAGCCGCAAGCTGTACATCCGCACGTTTGGCTGTCAGATGAACGAGTACGACTCGGCCAAGATGGCCGACGTGCTGCACGCAGCCGAAGGCCTCGAGCCGACCGCAGCGCCGGACGACGCCGATGTCATCCTGTTCAACACTTGTTCGGTCCGTGAAAAGGCGCAGGAACGCGTGTTCCACGATCTCGGGCGGGTGCGCCACCTCAAAGACGCGAACCCGGACCTGATCATCGGCGTCGGTGGCTGCGTCGCCAGCCAGGAAGGCGCGGCGATCGTCGCTCGCGCGCCCTACGTCGACGTGGTCTTCGGACCGCAGACCCTGCACCGCCTGCCCGAGCTGATCGCCCGCCGGCGGGCTACCGGCAAGCCGCAGGTCGACATAAGCTTTCCCGAGATCGAGAAATTCGACCACCTCCCGCCGCCTCGCGTCGAGGGAGTCGCGGCATTCGTCTCGATCATGGAGGGCTGCAGCAAGTACTGCACGTTCTGCGTCGTCCCCTACACGCGCGGCGAGGAAGTGTCGCGCCCGTTCGACGACGTGCTGACCGAAGTCGCCGACCTGGTCGACCAGGGTGTGAGGGAGATCACGCTGCTCGGTCAGAACGTCAACGCCTACCGCGGCAGCGCAGGCGACGATCAGATTGCCGATTTCACCGCGCTCGTCGAGCACCTGGCCGAGATCGACGGCCTCGAGCGCATCCGCTACACGACGTCGCATCCCAGGGAAATGTCCCCGCGGCTGATCGACGCCTATCGCACGGTGCCGAAGCTCGTCTCGCAGCTCCATCTGCCGGTGCAATCGGGGTCCGACCGCGTGCTGGCGGCGATGAAGCGCGGCTACACCGCGCTCGAATACAAGTCGATCGTCCGCCGTGTGCGCAAGGCGCGCCCTGCCCTGTCGCTGTCGTCCGATTTCATCGTCGGGTTTCCCGGCGAGACCGACGCGGATTTCGAGCAGACGATGCACCTGATCGACGAGGTGGGCTTCGACGGGAGCTACAGCTTCCTGTACAGCCCGAGGCCCGGCACGCCGGCGGCGGACTTTGCCGGCGCCGTGCCGCGCGAGGTTGCGCAGGCGAGGCTCGCACGCCTGCAGCAGCGCATCGACATGCAGTACGCGGCGTGCAGCGCGGCGATGGTGGGGAAAATCGAGCGCGCGCTGGTCACCGGTCGCGCCAGCAGGAATTCAGCGGAGCTCTCGGCGCGGACCGAGAGCAATCGTGTCGTCAACTTCGCCGGCAGCGCCGATCTGGTCGGCCGCTACACGGATATCCGCATTAGCGCAGCGCGTGCGCATTCGCTACGCGGCGAGCTCACAGGCGTCGGCGTCCCGACCGTTTGAGCCTGCTTAACCTTCAACCTTGGAATCGTCCAGAGGTGTCATGCTGACCGCACAATTTTCCTCGCTTTCGAAACTCACCGTTGCGCTCGCCGCGGCATCGCTCCTGGCCGGCGGCTGCGCTACGATCTCGGCTGCCGATTCGGCGACGATGGCCGCCGCGGCCGTCGCCGCGACCGGCGCGGCACGGAGCGCGACGGAGAATACCTCGCCGATCGCCACGGGCGCCGCCCACGGATCGACCGAGCCCGGGAGCGCCAAAGCGGGCGGCGCGCCGGCCGTCGCGGCCGCTGCCGCGGCCGCCGCCGCCGCCGTCGCGGCGCAACAGAAGCCGTTTGCCGACGTCGTCAAGGATGCCAAGGAGCAGCCCGGCTTTTTCAACGTCTACAGCAAGGATGAAAAGGTATGGCTTGAGATCCGGCCGGACCAGATCGACCGCCCATTCTTCCTCCAGGCGAACCGCACGAACGGCATCGGCGAGCGTGACCCGTTTACCAGCCCGATGCTGCGCTCGTACATCGTCGAATTCCACCGCCTGGGCAACCTGGTACAAATGATCGCCAAGAACACGCAGTTCATGGCGCTCGAAGGGACGCCGCTCGCGCGGGCAGCGCGCGAATCGACCAGCGACAGCCTGCTTGGCTCGGTGCCCGTCGCCAGCCAGCCGCATGCGGAGCGGAAGTCGGTACTGATCGAGCTCAATCCGCTGCTTCTGAGCGACCTTCCGGCCGGCGCGAGCGCGCTCGAGGCCGCCTACAAGATCTCCTACGCTTTCGACTCGCGCAATTCGAGCTTCACCGGAATTCACAACGGCGCCCACCTGACCGGATTCGCGGTGTCGGCGCATTACGGCGTGCCCAAGCTGCCTTCGCGTCCGGCGAATGGCGCGGCACCGCGCACTCCGCCGCCCGCACACCTCGAGGACGCGCGGAGCCTCTTTCTCGGCTATTACTACAGCTTCGCCAGGCTGCCCGAGCCGATGCACGCGCGTCCGGCAGACGATCGGATCGGGCACTTCGTCGCGCGCCGCTGGGATTTCTCCGACGACATCAAGGCGTTCCCCGAGATCTATTACGTCAAGCGCTGGCGCCTGGAGAAAGGGGATCCGGACGCCGCCCTGTCCGAGCCGAAACAGCCGATCGTCTACTGGCTCGACCGCAACATCCCGGAAAAATATCGCGAGACGGTCAAGGCCGGCATCCTCGAATGGAACAAGGCGTTCGAAAAGATCGGCTTCAAGGACGCGCTGCGGGTCGAGGTGCAGCCGGATAACGCCGATTTCGATACGGCCGACGGGCGCCATGCCTCGGTGCGCTGGGTCGTGCGTGACGAGCCCGGCGCGCTGGCGATCGGTCCCAGCCGCGCCGACCCGCGCACCGGCGAGATTCTCGACGCCGACATCGAGATCGAGGACGGCTGGACCCGCCTGCCGCGACGGCAGGCATCCGAGCAGTTCCATCCGAGGGCGCGCGCGATGGCGTCCGGTGAAGACGCTTACTGCGACTACGGCGACGTCGCGATGGACGAGCTCGCGTTCGCGCTCGACCTGATGGTCGCGCGCGGCGACATCGATCCGCAAGGTCCGGAAGCGCAGAAGTACGTGCTGGCAACGCTGAAGGACGTCGTGACGCACGAGGTCGGGCACACGCTGGGCCTGCAGCATAACTTCCGCGCCTCGACGATCTACACGCAAAAGCAGCTCGAGGACCCGGCGTTCACGCGAGTCAACGGCATCGGCGGCTCCGTGATGGATTACAACGCGATCAATCTGGCGCTGCAGACCGAGCGGCAGGGAGACTACGTGATGCCGACGATCGGGCCGTACGACTACTGGGCGATCGAATATGCGTACAAGCCGATCGCGCCGGAGCAGGAAAAGGTCGAGCTCGCGCAGATCGCCGCACGCAGCGACGAGCCGCGGCTCGCTTTCGCCAATGACATCGACGCGGGTTTCGGCGGCATGGCCGAGGGGACGGATCCGCAGGTCAACCGGCGCGACCTGGGCAGCGATCCGCTCGAGTTCGCGACGCGGCGACTGAAGCTTTCCCGCGAGCTCTGGGACCGGTTGCAGGACCGCAAGCTGCCGCCGGGGCAGAGCTACGAAGTGCTGCGCCGCAATTTCATCGCCGGGCTGACGCAGCTTGGCAACTCCGGCGCGGTCGCGGCGAAGTATGTCGGCGGCGTCGTCTACGTGCGCGATCATGCCGGCAGCGGACGTGAGCCGTTCACGCCGGTGCCGCCCGACAAGCAGCGTGCCGCACTGAAGCTGATCGCCGACGGGCTTCTGTCGGTCGACAGCTTCCGGCTGCGTCCCGAATTCGTGCGCAGGCTTACCGTCGACCAGTTCGACCGCGGGCGCGAAAATGCGGGCATCGGCGCGATCTCGCCCGACATTTCGCTTTCGGACCGGATGCTTTCGGTGCAACGCGCGCTGCTCGACCAGCTTCTGTCCGACAAGGTCGCGACGCGCATCGAGGAAAGCGCCTATCGTCAGACGCGTAGCAGCGAGGCATTCCGCCTGTCCGAGCTCTACGACACGCTGCAAAGCGCCGTCTGGAACGAGCTCGCGACCGGCCGCGACATCACACCGTTCCGGCGCAACCTGCAGCGTGAGTACCTGCGACGAGTCGCGACCACGATCGTGCATCCTTCGCCATCGGATCATGCCGACGGGCGCGCCCTGCAGCGCGCCAACGCCAGGCAATTGCTGGCACAGCTCAAGTCGGCCAAATCGCGCGCCTCCTTTTCCAAGGAAGCGCGGGCGCACCTTGCCGAATGCGAGAACACGATCGATGAAGCTCTGAAGGCCCCGATGCTGCGGCCCGACGCGTAGAGTCGCTTTGAAGACGCAGACTCTCGACGTCGAGCTTTCGCCGATCGACAACCGCGCGCTGGCCAATCTCTGCGGCGCGCTCGACGCCAACCTGCGCCAGATCGAGTCGGCGCTGGACGTCTCGATTGCGCGCCGCGGTGCCGCATTCACCGTCCGCGGGCAGCCGGCGCAGATGCGACAGGCGGCTGCCGCGCTCGAGCGGTTCTACGCCGACGCTGCCGCGCCATTGAGCATCGACGACATCCAGCTCGGCCTGGTCGAGCTGCGCAGCGTCGCGGAACGCGAGGCCAGGCCGCAGCCCACCGAAGGTGCTCCTTTGGAAGAGATGACGCTGCGCACGCGCCGCGCCGATCTCCACGGCCGAACCAGCAACCAGATCCTGTACCTGAAGCACATCAAGGAGCACGACATCACGTTCGGCACCGGGCCGGCCGGTACCGGAAAGACCTATCTCGCGGTCGCCTGCGCCGTCGATGCGCTCGAGCGTGACCTGGTCAAGCGGATTGTCCTGGTGCGGCCGGCGGTCGAGGCCGGCGAGCGCCTGGGTTTCCTGCCCGGCGACCTGGCGCAGAAAGTCGATCCGTATCTGCGCCCGCTCTACGACGCGCTCTACGATCTGATGGGATTCGACAAGACCGCGCGTCTGTTCGAGCGCAATACGATCGAGATCGCGCCGCTCGCGTACATGCGCGGCCGCACGCTCAACCATTCGTTCATCATTCTCGACGAGGCGCAGAACACGACGCCGGAACAGATGAAGATGTTTCTCACGCGTATCGGTTTCGGGACCAAGGCCGTGATCACCGGCGACGTCACGCAGATCGATCTCGCGCGCGGCCAGAAGAGCGGTCTGATCGAGGCGCGCCGTGTTCTGGCCGACGTGCGCGGCATTGCCTTTACCGAATTCACCGCCGCCGACGTCGTCCGTCATCCGCTGGTACAGAAAATCATCAGCGCCTACGAAACGCACACGCGCAGCGAACGGATCGATGCGCCGGGCGCAGGCTCCGGCGGAGAGCGCTAGCGTGTTGCGTCATTCCCCGGCGATAAGCTGACTCGCCAGGCTGCATCGATGCCCTTGCGCGCGGAGGAGCAGGATGCGCTGCGCCGGCGCTGCGCGATCGTCGTTTCGGGCCACGGCGAGGATGCGCCGGGTGCGGAGCTCGCCCGCGTCGCCGAATGGTGCCGGCAGCGCGGCTGGCACGCCGACCGCTATGGCGAAGGCGCGCTGATCGGTGCTTTCGAGACCAAAGTGGCTGCGCTGCTGGGCAAGCCGGCGGCGGCGTTCATGCCCAGTGGCACGATGGCACAGCAGATCGCGCTGCGCATTGCCTGCGAGCGAGCGAAGAATTCCACTATAGCGATGCATCCCACTTCGCACCTCGAGCTGTACGAGGAGCACGCCTACGCGCGACTCCATTCGCTGCAGGCGATCCTGTTGGGCGACCGCGAGCGCCCGACATCGGCGCGCGATCTGGCGGAGCTGCCCGCATCTCCGGCCGCGCTGCTGGTCGAGCTGCCGGCGCGCGAGATTGGCGGACGGCTGCCTGCCAGGCACGAGCTTGCCGCCCTCGCGGCGCTCGCCGCTGAGCGCGGCATCTGGCGCCATATGGATGGCGCGCGCCTGTGGGAAGCGCGCGAATACTACGCGCCTGCTTCCTACGCCGAGATCGGCGGACATTTCGATTCGATCTACGTATCTTTCTACAAGGGCATCGGCGCGCTGGCCGGCGCGATGCTGTTGGGCCCGGAAGACTTCATCGCCGAGGCGCGCGTCTGGCGCCGCCGGCACGGCGGCACGCTGGTCCAGCTGCATCCGTTTGTCGCCTCGGCGGCGATGCGCTTCGATGCCCAGCTGGCCAAAATGGCCGCGTATCGCGCGCGCGCCGCGGCGTTTGTCGAAGCGCTCGCCGACATCGGTGGACTGACCGTCCTGCCGGCGCCACCGCAAGTCAATTTGTTTCATCTGCATTTCCAGGCGCCGGCGGAAGCGCTTACCGCGGCGCGCGACCAGATCGCCAGCGAAGACGGCGCGTGGCTCGCGCCGCGCTTCTCCGCCGAACGCGGGCCCGGACGAGCCAGCGCCGAGATCTACGTCGGCGACAACCTGCTGGCGATCGGGCACGGCGCCGACCGCACCTTGCTCGCACCACTGTATGCCAGGATGTTGGACCTGGCCCGTGCGTCCGTGGCGGCACTGCCGCAATGACCGCGAGGCGGCGTCTGACGCTGACCGTGCAGCGCGCGGCCGACGATGTCGATCTGCCGGCGCGCGGACTGCTTCGCCGCTGCGTCGTCGCGGCGCTGGAGCGGGATGCGGATATCACGCTGCGCTTCGTCGACCGCGAAGAAGCGCGACGGCTGAACCGCCGCTACCGGCGGCAGGACCGTCCAACGAACGTGCTCTCGTTCGTGTACGATGAGGAGTGTGACGTATTGCGCGGCGATATCGTGCTCTGTACCCCGGTGTTAAGGCGCGAGGCGCAGCAGCAGCGCAAGGCCCTGTCCGCGCACTGCGCGCATCTGGTCGTCCACGGCACGCTGCACCTGCAAGGCTATGATCACGTCGACGACGCCGACGCGATGTGGATGGAGGCGCACGAAGCCACGATCCTCGCGCGGCTGGGCTATGCCGACCCTTATGCCGCCGATTTGCCGTCCCGCCGCAATCCCCGATGACCGACGACGCCAACGGCCGGCCCGCGAAGCCGACGCTGCTCGAGCGGCTGTCCGCTTTCCTGTCACGCGAGCCGGATGACAGGGAGGAGCTGCTCAAGCTGCTGCACGGCGCGTTCGAGCACAAGCTTCTCGACGCCGATGCGCTGTCGATCATCGAGGGCGCGCTGCAGGTGTCCGAGATGACGGTGCGCGACATCATGATCCCGCGCGCGCAAATGGACGTCGTGTCGATCGAGGATGAGCCGGCGCAGTTCATTCCGTTCGTGCTGGAAACGCGCCACTCCCGCTTCCCGGTGATCGGCGAGAACAAGGACGACATCGTCGGCATCCTGCTGGCGAAGGAGCTGCTGAACTACTACGCGAATCCGGACAGCTTCGAGCTGCACGACACGTTGCGCCCCGTCGTGTTCGTGCCGGAATCGAAACGGCTCAACGTGCTGCTGCGCGACTTTCGCGCCAACCGCAACCACATCGCGATCGTCGTCGACGAATATGGTGGCGTGTCCGGTCTGGTGACGATCGAGGACGTGCTCGAGCAGATCGTCGGCGACATCGAGGACGAGTATGACTTCGACGAGGCCGAGGACAACATCATCCCCGAGGCGAACGGCCGTTATCGGGTCAAGGCGCAGACCGAGATCGCCGCCTTCAACGAGAAGTTCGGCAGCGACTTGAGCGACGAGGAGTTCGACACCGTCGGCGGCCTCGTGCTCAAGGCGTTCGGACGCCTGCCCAAGCGTGGCGAAACGACGACGATCGACAAGTTCCGCTTCCGCGTCATCCGCGCCGACAGCCGCCGCATCTACACGTTGCAGGTGGAAAAGCTCTCGCCACCGGCTGAAGAGGAACCCGAACCGGGCGGAGCCTGATGCTGCGCCCAGCGACGCTCGCCGCCCTGCTACTCGGCATCGCCTGCGTCTTCGGCTTCGCGCCATTCGGCGCGTGGGGTGTCTCCCTGCTGGCGCTTGCGGCGCTGTTTGCGCTGTGGCATCGCGCCGCGACGCCGAGCGCCGCGGCGTGGCTCGGCTACGCCTTCGGCATCGGCCTGTTCGGCGCCGGCACGTCGTGGACTTATGTGGCGCTCAGCACCTTCGGCGGCATGCCCGCGATTCTGGCAGCGATCGGCACTGCGGGGTTTTGCGCGTATCTCGCGCTGTTTCCGGCACTCACCGGCTGGATCGCCGTGCGGTTCGCGCCGGCGGGTTCGCCCGCGCGCCTTGCGATCGCCGTGGGCGCATGGACGGCGACCGAATGGCTGCGCAGCACCGGATACCCGGGCTTTCCCTGGCTTGTAGCCGGCTATGCGCAAGTGGGCGGCCCGCTCGCCGGCTACGCGCCGATCGGCGGCGCGTTCCTGGTCGACCTCGCCGTCGCGGCAGCCGCCGCGTTCCTGGTGTACGTGGCAACCGCGCTGGAGCGCGGCAGGCGCCTCGCCGCAACCGCGGCCGGCGCCGCGTTCGTGATGGTCGCGCTGGTCGGAATCGCACTAGCCACGGTCGAATGGACGCAGGCCAGCGGCGAACCGGTCGCCGTCAGCCTCGTGCAGGGCAATATCGGCCAGGACCTGAAGTTCGATCCGGCGTATCGCGAAAAGACGCTCGCCATCTATGCTGAGCTCGCCGACCGTGCCAGGGGCCGGCTGGTCGTTCTGCCCGAAAGCGCGTTGCCGATGTTCGCCGACGAGGTCCCGGAGGAGTTCGTCGCAGCGCTTCGCTCGATCGCGGATCGCAACGGGGGCGATCTGCTGACCGGGCTGTTTTTCTTCGAGCCGCGCGAGGCCCCGGAAGACGACGACCGCTACTACAACAGCGTCGTCAGCCTCGGCCGCGCGCCGCCGCAGGTCTATCGCAAGCACCACCTAGTACCGTTCGGCGAATCCATTCCGGCGAAGCCCGTCGTCGGCTGGCTGATCCGGCGCGTGCTGGCGATACCGATTGCCGATCAGACGCCGGGGCCGGCCTATCCGCAGCCGATGGAAGTCGCGGGCCAGCGCGTTGCCGTCAATATCTGCTACGAAGATGCGTTCGGCGGCGAGCTCATCCGGCAATTGCCGGCGGCGACGCTGCTTGTCAACGTGACCAACGACGCCTGGTATGGCCGCTCGCTCGCCGCTGAGCAGCACGCCCAGATGGCGGCGATGCGCGCAATCGAAAGCGCGCGGCCGATGCTGCGCGCGACCAACACCGGCATCACGTCGATCATCGATCATCATGGCGTCGAGCGGGCACGCCTGCCATGGTTCACGCGCGGCATACTGGAGGGCAGCATCGCCGGACGCACCGGCGCGACGCCATATGTCCGGTATGGAGACATCATCGCCGTCGGCGCCGCACTCGCGGTGATCGCCATCGCGCTGGCCGTTTTGCGTCTGCGACGACGCACTGAGCGCGTTTGAATCGACCGGACGCTGCGTGCCCGCACGAGCGCACCTGGCGCGCCACTCGCTAAAGTCGCAACCGTTTGGCCGCAGCGCACGCATCCAGTAAAATCAGTCCTTTGCGCCCGGTTTCCATGCTGACGTTCCAGCACCTGATCATGAAGCTTCAGACGTACTGGGACGAGCAGGGTTGTGCACTGCTGCAGCCGTACGACATGGAAGTCGGTGCGGGAACCTCGCACACGGCAACCTTCCTGCGCGCGCTCGGCCCGGAGCCGTGGCGCGCCGCCTACGTCCAGCCCTCGCGCCGGCCGAAGGACGGCCGCTACGGCGAGAATCCGAACCGCCTTCAGCACTACTATCAGTACCAGGTCGTGCTCAAGCCCTCGCCTACCGACATTCTCGACCTCTACCTCGGCTCGCTTTCTGCGCTCGGCATCGATTTTGCAAAGAACGACGTTCGCTTCGTCGAGGATGACTGGGAGAACCCGACGCTGGGCGCGTGGGGCCTCGGCTGGGAAGTCTGGCTGAACGGCATGGAGGTGACGCAGTTCACTTATTTACAGCAGGTTGGCGGGCTCGACTGCAATCCGATAACCGGTGAAATCACCTATGGCCTCGAGCGCCTGGCGATGTACCTGCAAGGCAAGGAGAACGTCTTCGACCTCGTCTGGACGTCGTGGAAACGCGACGGCGTCGAACGCGC
>JBDTXW010000092.1:0-10382 GCA_040005975.1 Betaproteobacteria bacterium
TTCTTCGTTACGATGTTCGTCTACCGCGACTACCGCTGGCGCGACCTGCCGACACTCGTCCACCGCACGCTGAAGACCGTCGCCATGGTGATGACGCTGATCGCTTGCGCGTCGGCATTCGGCTATGTGATGGCGCTGATGCAGTTGCCCGCCAAGATCACCGCCTTCTTCCTGACGATCTCGAGCAACAGGGAAGTCATCCTGATGCTGATCAATATCATGCTGCTCGTGCTGGGCTGCCTGATGGATCTCGCGCCACTGCTGCTGATCTGCACGCCGATCCTGCTGCCGGTGGTCAGCACTTTCGGCGTTGACCCGGTTCATTTCGGCATGATCATGCTGCTCAATCTGGGCATCGGCTTGCTGACGCCGCCGGTCGGCGCGACACTATTCGTCGGCTGCGCCGTCGGCAAGGTGACGATGGAAGAAGTCATGCGCGGCATACGACCGTTCTACGCGGTCATGTTAGCCGTGCTGATGCTGGTTACCTATATTCCCGCCATCTCGCTCTGGCTGCCGCGCCTTTTAGGGCTATAGACGCAGGAAACCTCGCTGTCGACGCTCTGCGTTGCGACCGGCAGCGCTTCAGAACGAGTCGAGCCGGGCGCGGTCTCAACGAAGGTGCCGCGCGTGCGGCATCGTCGATCAACGCAGCGAACGTTTGGAGCCCCAGTCATGGCGATCAAGGCGATCAACCCGGCAACCGGCGAGGTTTTTGAATCCTACGAGGAGGCGACGCCCGATGCGGTGAAAAAGATCATCGGCGAAGTCAACGCGGCCTTTGTCCAGTGGCGGCGCACCCCGATCGCCCAGCGCGCCGCGCCGATGCGCAAGGCGGCCGCCATCCTGCGCTCGGAGGCGCACGACCATGCGCGACTGATGGCACGGGAAATGGGCAAGCCGGTTAAAGACGGCATCGCCGAAGTGCAAAAATGCGCGCTGGGCTGCGACTTCTATGCCGACAACGCGGCAGGCTTCCTGGCGCGGGAAACGATCGCGACCGACGCACGCACGAGCTTCGTCACCTTCAATCCGCTCGGTGTCGTGCTCGCGGTCATGCCGTGGAATTTTCCTTTCTGGCAGGTTTTTCGGTTTGCCGCGCCTGGTCTGATGGCAGGCAATGCCGCGGTACTGAAGCACGCGTCGAACGTTCCGGGGTGCGCGCTGGCGATCGAGGACATTTTTCGCCGCGCCGGATTTCCGGCCAACCTGTTCCGGACGCTGATGGTCGGCAACAAGCAGGTCGATGCGGTGATCGAGCACCCTCTGGTGCGCGCCGTGACGCTGACCGGCAGCGGTGCGGCGGGACGCGCGGTTGCGCGCAAGGCGGGGGAAATGCTGAAAAAAACCGTGCTCGAACTCGGCGGCAGCGATCCCTATCTGGTCCTGGAGGATGCGGACCTGGAGCTCGCGGCCAAGATTTGCACCAAGGGGCGGCTGGTTAACTCGGGGCAGAGCTGCATTGCGGCCAAACGCTTTATCGTCGTCGAGCCGGTCCGTGCGAGTTTCGAAACGCTGTTTGTCGAACGCATGAAGGCCGCCAGGATGGGCGACCCGTTCGACGACCAGACCGAACTCGGACCTCAGGCGCGGGCGGACTTGCGCGACGCCCTGCATGCCCAGGTCGAGGCGAGCATTGCCAAGGGCGCACGATGCCTGCTCGGAGGAGCGATTCCCGAAGGTCCCGGTGCCTACTATCCGGCAACCGTGCTGACCGACGTCCAGCCCGGTATGCCTGCTTATGACGAAGAGCTCTTCGGTCCGGTTGCGGCGGTCATTCCGGTCAGGACCGAAGCCGAAGCGATCGACGTCGCCAACGACTCCGCGTTCGGGCTCGGCGGCGCCGTCATCACGCGCGACGTGGCCCGCGGAGAGCGCATCGCGGCCGAACTGATCGACAGCGGCTGCGTTTTCGTCAACGAAGCGGTACGCTCCGACCCGCGACTGCCGTTCGGCGGCGTCAAGGAGAGTGGCTACGGCCGCGAACTTTCGTCGTACGGCATCCGGGAGTTCGTCAATATCAAGACCGTCTACGTTGCCTGATCGGTCTCGCCGAAGCGTCGCGCGCCCGACGCCCCGGCGGTGGCAGAAGCCCGGGCCTGTCGGATCCGCCCGTCCTCAAATCATGTCGATGAATGCACTTCGCCCCCACCATCCTGGGTCGATGCTGGTGGCGAATATGTCATAGCTACTTGCAATCGTTCGCAAAGGCGGCGCATGCTTTTCGATGGGGATGTATGTGCCGCTCGCGACGTACATTGCGAACAGTTTCATTTCATGGCGAGTTCTGCTGTTAGCAACGACGCGCGCATAAAAGTTTGGGTGACGCAGAATGGGGCCGGTCCAAATCTTGGACTGCTTGTCCAACGGCGCTGTCGCGATGATTCGGGTCTCGTAATCCTTGATGTATTGAAAAATGTCGCCAAGAGAGCGGAAGTACGGTCCGATCTGATTTTCGACCTCGAAGAAAAAATTCTTCGCTGCGTTGCGAAGATAAACACCCCGTGGTTGCTCGAGCAAGTCGCCTCGATCGAACGGCCTCATATACTTGGCGTCAAAGCCTCGAATCAAGTTAGAGAACGCGTCCGAGCCGGTGAGCGCTCGCTGTGCTGACCTGGAGGTAAGCACGATCGCAACTCGGCTTGCGTTCCCATCGACCGTCTCCAGCAGGCGGAAAAAACCGGTCTCAAATCCGTTTCTCTCGGCCAGAAGCCGCGCATTGCGCTCTGAGCGAGCGACTTCGGCCAATTGCGCGCGACTCAGAGCGAGCACGTCACGTTGCAGGCGTATCAAATAGAGGACACCGAACAGCGCGAGAATGCCGAGTACCGGGCCAAGCAGAGCACCGGCGTATGTGCCGAATTCAGCCCACATGCTTTGGCGTCGTGCAGGGGCGGACCCGTCGAATTGCCACAGATATGGAATCAGGATTGCTGCCCCCGCCGCTATGGCGATGGCCGCGAGCACGATCAGCAGATTGAGCGCAGCAAACGCCAGTGCCCGACGGGTGTCTGGCGCGTCGAGCTCTGTCTTGGCGAGAGGTTCCACGTGCAGGAGGGCTGCAGCTATTCGGCGAGGAGCGAGTCGTCGCGTGCGGCGACGCAAGTCTTAGCAAGTCTTACACTGAAGTTGGAGGCGGAGGTCGGAATCGAACCGGCGTAGACGGCTTTGCAGGCCGCTGCATGACCACTCTGCCACCCCGCCCGGGCAAAGACGCGACGCCTGATGCCGGGGCGCCGCGGACCAACGAAAGCAGCAAAGCGCCGGCTCGCGCTAGCGAAATCTGGAGCGGGAAACGAGTCTCGAACTCGCGACCTCAACCTTGGCAAGGTTGCGCTCTACCAACTGAGCTATTCCCGCGGCTGGCAAACAGCAATTGTAGCGCGAATCGGCGTTTTATTTCAAGGGATTGCGCGTCTGACCGCAGCACGCGGGCTACCCGATGACCGCGGCAATGCCGTCGGCCACGTAGTCGATGTTGACCGAGTTGAGAGCGGCGACGCAGATTCGTCCGGTATCGATCGCGTAGATCGAAAATTCGCTGCGCAGTCGGGCGACTTGCGCCGCGGTCAGTCCGGAGTAGGAAAACATGCCGCGCTGTTTGAGCACGAAGTCGAATCCTGCGTTCGGAGCGCGAACGGCGAGCCGCTCGACCAGCGAATGACGATTGGCGAGAATGCGTTCGCGCATGCCGCCGAGCTCCTGTTCCCACAGCGACCGGAGCTCCGGGGTTTCCAGGATCATCGCGACCACCTGGCCGCCGAACTTCGGTGGACTCGAGTAGTTGCCGCGAACCACGCGCTTGACTTGCGACAGGACACGCGCCGCTTCGTCAAGATCGGCGGCGACGATCGACAAGGCACCGACGCGCTCACCATACAGCGAGAACGATTTCGAGAACGAGCTTGCGACGAGCAACGGCCCGGGAGTGGCGGCAAAGCGGCGGACCACCGCGCCGTCCGCCGCGATGCCGGCGCCGAACCCCTGGTACGCGATATCGAGAAACGGCAGCAGCCCCCGAGCCCGCACGACGTCGATGACTCGGTCCCACTGCTCGTCATTCGGGTCGACACCGGTCGGGTTGTGGCAGCACACATGCAACACGACGATAGCGCCGGCGGGCAGCCGCTGCAGCGCCCCGATCATGCCGTCGAAGTCGAGCCCGTGCGTCGCTGGCAGGTAATAGGGATAGGTCTTGACGGCAAATCCGGCGCCTTCGAACAAGGCGCGATGGTTCTCCCATGAGGGATCGCTGATCCACACCTGCGCGCCGGGCGCAAAGCGGCGGAGAAAATCGGCACCGATCTTGAGCGACCCGGTGCCGCCGAGCGCCTGAACGGTGACCACACGTCCCGCCTGCACGGCCTCGGATTCCGCTCCGAAGAGCAGATTGCGCACGGCGCGGTCGTAGGCGGCGATGCCGTCGATCGGAAGATAGACGTGCGGGCCACCCTTGTCGGCCAGCGCGCGCTCGGCCCGGCTGACGCACTCGAGCAGTGGCACCTTGCCGTTGTCGTCACAATAAACGCCGACACCGAGATTTACTTTACGTGGATTCGGGTCCGCATTGAACGCTTCGGTGACGCCGAGAATCGGATCGTGCGGCGCCATTTCTATCGCGGCAAAGAGTGGAGGAGCGTCCGGAGCGTTCATCGTCGAGGCAGGGCGCAGAAGGAAACATCATTTTATCATGGGGTCGGTGTCGCCGTTGCCGTTGAAATCACCGCCGAAGGCGCCATATGGAAATTTGGTCGTACGGCGCATTCGCCCGGCGCCGATGAGGGGTCGAACCGTCAGCGGTGAACCGCCCTTCCGCGAAAAGGCGAAGAGGTGCGGCTACCCGCACCGATCGGCTAGAATGTTCGTTTGTCCGGCCTCAAACCACGTCCCGGTCCATGATCATCAAGTTCCCCGACAGCCCCTACGATCTGCACCAACCGTTTCCTCCGGCAGGCGACCAGCCCGAGGCGATCGACAAGCTCGTCGAGGGCCTGTCCGACGGTCTCGCCTTCCAGACACTGCTCGGCGTGACCGGGTCGGGCAAGACCTATACGATGGCCAACGTCATCGCGCGCACCGGGCGTCCGGCCTTGGTGCTGGCGCCCAACAAGACGCTCGCGGCGCAGCTCTACTCTGAGTTTCGCGAATTCCTCCCGAACAACGCGATCGAGTACTTCGTCTCCTATTACGACTACTACCAGCCCGAGGCGTACGTGCCTTCGCGGGACCTGTACATCGAGAAAGACTCGTCGATCAACGAGCACATCGAACAGATGCGGCTGTCCGCGACCAAGTCGATCCTGCAGCGCCCGGACTGCATTGTCGTCGCCACCGTCTCCGCGATCTACGGTATTGGCGATCCGTCCGAATACCACAGCATGATTCTGCACCTGCGACAAGGCGACCGTCTGACGCAGCGCGAGGCGATCAAGCGCCTGACCGAAATGCAGTACCAGCGCAACGATACCGAATTCCGGCGCGGCACGTTCCGCGTGCACGGCGACGTACTCGACATCTTCCCGGCAGAAAGTGCCGACAACGCCGTTCGCCTGTCCGTTTTCGACGACGAGATCGAGTCGCTGCAGTTGTTCGACCCGCTGACCGGCCATATCCGCCAGAAGCTGGCGCGCTTCACGGTGTTTCCGTCGAGCCACTACGTGACCGGGCGGCACAAGGTGCTCGAAGCAGTCGAGAAGATCAAGGTCGAGCTGGCGCAGCAGAAAGAGGCATTCACCGCGCAGATGAAGCTGATCGAGGCGCAGCGCATCGAGCAGCGCACGCGCTTCGACGTCGAGATGATGCTCGAGATCGGGTTCTGCAAGGGCATCGAGAACTACTCGCGTCACCTGTCGGGACGCGCGCCGGGCGAGCCCCCGCCGACGCTGATCGATTACCTGCCGCGCAATGCGCTGGTGTTCGTCGACGAGTCGCATGTCACGATTCCGCAGGTCGGCGGGATGTACCGGGGCGATCGCGCGCGCAAGGAGAATCTCGTCAACTACGGCTTCCGCCTGCCGAGCGCACTCGACAACCGGCCTTTGCGGTTCGACGAATTCGAAAAGCTTCTGCCGCAGACGGTCTTCGTTTCGGCCACCCCTGCCGAATATGAACGCGTGCATGCGGGCCAGGTGGTCGAGCAGGTCGTGCGGCCCACCGGCCTCGTCGATCCGGTGCTCGAGGTGCGGCCGGCGCAGACGCAGGTGGACGATCTGCTGTCGGAAATCAGCCTGCGCGTGGAGAAGGGCGAGCGCGTGCTGGTCACGACGCTGACCAAGCGCATGGCCGAGGATCTGACCGACTATCTGAACGAGCACGGCGTCAAGGTTCGTTACCTGCACTCGGACATCGACACGGTCGAGCGGGTCGAGATCATCCGTGATCTGCGACTCGGTGAGTTCGACGTGCTGGTCGGAATCAACCTGCTGCGCGAAGGGCTCGACATTCCCGAAGTGTCGCTGGTCGCAATCCTGGACGCGGACAAGGAAGGTTTCCTGCGCGCCGAGCGCTCGCTGATCCAGACGATAGGCCGTGCAGCGCGACACATCAACGGCACCGCGATCCTGTACGCCGACAAGATGACCGATTCGATGCGGGGCGCGATCGGCGAGACGACGCGGCGGCGCGACAAACAGATCGCGTGGAACGAGAAGATGGGCATCACCCCCAAGGGCGTGACCAAGCGCATCAAGGACATCATCGACGGCGTCTACGACATCGACGAGGAGCGCAAGCAGCTCAAGGCAGCGCAGGCGCACAGCAAGTACGAAGCGATGCCGGAGAAGGACCTCGAAAAAGAGCTGAAGCGCATCGAGAAAGACATGCTCGACGCGGCAAAGAACCTGGAGTTCGAGAAGGCCGCAGAGTTGCGCGATCGGCTGTATCAACTCAAGGAAAAGCTGTTCGGCGTCGCGCTGGGTTGACGCGCGGCGGCGATACGGACGCTACGGCCGTATGAAATTCAAAGACTACTACGCGATTCTCGGCGTCGAGCGCGGCGCGTCCGAGGACCAAATCAAGAAGGCGTACCGCCGGCTCGCACGCAAGTATCATCCCGACGTGTCGAAGGAGCCCGAGGCGGAAGCGCGCTTCAAGGAAATGGGCGAGGCCTATGCCACGCTCAAGGATCCGGAAAAGCGCGCTGCCTACGATCAGCTGGGCCAGCAGCGCCCGGGCGAAGAATTTCGCCCGCCGCCGGAATGGTCGACGCAGTTCGGCGACGCCGCGAGCGGCTTCGACGAAATGGATCTGGCCGATCTCTTAGCCGGCCTGACCGGACGCCGCGGCCCCGCCGGTCGCCGCGGTCCGGCGCGGGCCATGCGAGGGCAGGATTACGAGATTAGCGCGCCGATCACGCTGGAAGATTCGTTTCACGGCACGCATCTGAATCTTGATCTCACGACGACGGAATTCGACGAGCAGGGAACGCCCAGGCGAGTGCCCATGATCATCAAAGCTCGCATTCCCAAGGGGGCGACCGAGGGCCAGTCGCTGCGGCTGCCGGGGCAGGGCGGCAAAGGCAGCAGCGGGGGTCCTGCGGGCGACATCTATCTGAACATTACGCTGCGACCGCACCGGCTGTATCGGGCGTCCCGACACGATCTCTTTCTCGACCTGCCGCTTACGCCCTGGGAAGCCGCGCTGGGTGCCTCGGTAGAGGTGCCCACGCTCGCCGGATTGGTCAACTTGCGCGTTCCGCCCGGAACGCGTACCGGCCACCAGTTGCGCCTGTCCGGACGCGGCCTGGCCAAGCCGCAAGGCGGTGCCGGCGACCTCTACGCGATCGCCCAGCTGGTCATGCCACCTGAACTATCCGAGCGCGAACGCGGTCTTTTAAAGGAGCTGGCCGCGGCATCCACATTCAATCCGCGGCAACATTTCCACTAGGAGGCTCGCGTGACCGGCGAATATTACGACGCACTCTGGCCCGACGAGCAGCAGACGATGCCATTGCAGGCATTGGCCGAGCGATCCGGCCTGTCCGAAGACGAGGTGCTGCAGCTCAGCGAGTGGGGTGCGCTCGCTGCGCTCGCCGGCGGCTCCGGGCAGCAGATGTTCTCCGTGCACTCGATCACCGTCGCACGAACCGCGCGCCGCCTGCGCGATGATTTCGAACTCGAGCCGCATGGCGTAGCCGTGCTTCTCGCCTATCTCGACCGCATACGCGACCTCGAGTCGCAGCTGCGCGCATTGAAGGCGCGATTGCCACGATGAGCCTGCACGACCGTGCCGCGAGCGAGCGCGGTGTCATGCCGGTATTGAATTGGATGAAGTCGCTGATCTCCACCCCTGAGCGAATCGCCAGCGTGCTGTTTGTCTGCACCGGCAACATCTGCCGCTCCCCGACCGCGGAAGGCGTATTTCGTGCGCTCGCCAAGCAGGAAGGGCTCGCCGGCCGAATCTTGATCGATTCGGCGGGGACGCACGACCATCAGCTCGGTCAAAGGCCGGATCCGCGCGCGCTGGCCGCCGCGCGCCGCCGCGGCTACGAGCTCGACAAGCTGCGCGCGCGCCTGGTCGGCCCCGATGACTTCAAGCGCTTCGACTGGATCCTGGCGATGGACCGCCGTCATCTGGATTACCTGGAGTCGATGCGGCCTTCCGACTACGAAGGCCACCTCGGACTCTTTCTCGCCCTCGGCGGCGACGGCAGCGATGGCGACATGCCCGATCCCTACTACGGCGACACCGGCGATTTCGAGCGTGTACTGGACCTGACGGTTCCTGCTGCCGCTGCGCTGCTGCAGGCGAT
Source organism: Betaproteobacteria bacterium (assembly GCA_040005975.1). GTDB lineage: Bacteria > Pseudomonadota > Gammaproteobacteria > Burkholderiales > Casimicrobiaceae > PALSA-1003. The sequence goes on from JBDTXW010000092.1 coordinate 8,750, forward strand.
CGTCGAGCGCGCCAGAGCCCGAAACAGCATCTAGCGCGCTTCCGCCAAGTACGGCGTCGATCGGTTCTGCGCGGCGGCTGCTGGCCGCCGCGCATCCTGCGTGTGCGCTAGGCAGCCGGCGGCGTCGGGTCCTTAGGGGCAGTCTCGACCAGCTGCAACGGTTCCTCGCGCGCTTCTGCCCGCGTCGGTCGCACGCGGCGGGGACGAGGCGGCGGTTCGGCCGGCTCTGTCGCAGGCACGCGCTCGGGCGCGGTCTCAATCAGCACCAGGTCTGAATCCGGCGGCAACTCCAGCGAAACTTTCGGCAGCTCCGGTGCACTGCGCGTACGGACCGGCGGGGTAGGAGCTTTCCCCGCGGCGTCTCCGCCATTGGCGCCCTTCGCCTCGGCGGGCGCAGTGGAAGCGTCATGCTCGAAAGTCTGTCCCGACTGCGGCGCTGAAGGAGCCGGCTCCGCGCTTACGAGTGCGGACGAGGGTTCGACTGCCTTGGTTTCCACCGGCTCTTCGGGCACGACCGGCATCCATACCGACGGCGGCGTGTCATCGTCCGCCAGAGGCGCGGGCGCGCTACGCTCGTGTGTGGTCAGTATCGGCTCGGGGGCGGCGGGTGGCGCTGCCTGCGCTGCTGCCGGTCCGGTTTCGCCTTCATGGCCGTGCGCGGCTGCGCGCGGCTCGGCGCGTTCGCCGGATTCACCTCGCTCGCCTCGATCGCGGCCGCCACGACGGCGATCGCGCCGCCGGCGCGTTCCTTCGCCCGCCGCGGCGCCTCCTGGCGCGCCCGGCGCTCCCTGGACCACGGCCGCGGGTTCACCTTCGGGCCGCGCTTCCTGCGGTGCGCGTGGCTCGCGTGGTGTGCGCTGCCGATTCGGGTCGCGCTGTCCGTCGCGGCCGTCGTGCCGAGGCGCACCTTTCCCGGGCTCGCGCCGCGCTTGTTGACCCTGCGCTCCCTGCGGCTGGCGCTGCCGCTGCGGCTCGCGCTGCCGGTCCTTCGATTGATCATCACGCACGGGTTCGCGACGCTCGTCGCGCTGACCGCTCCGTGGCGCTTCGCGCTGCACGTCCCGATGTGCCGGGCCGTCGCGGCGCTCGTCGCGGTGCCCGCGGCGGTCGCGCTCGTGGCGACCGCGTCCGCGCGGCTCGCGAGCCGGCTCGGCGCGCGCCGGTACGGGCGTGGGCTCGGCAGGCTTGTAACGGAACCAGCCGAGCACCCGATTCAGCCAGTTCACCTGCACGGTCGGCTCCGTTCCCAGTTCGACCGGCATCGGCGCCGGTGTACCGGTGGTGATGCCCTTGACCATCGCTTCCTGCCGCGGCTCTTTGGCTTCTTCCTTCTTCTGCCGGACGGGGTCCTCTTCCTCGGGTTTTTCTACCATGTTGAACGAGGCAGGCAGCGGTTCGCCCTGGTTGAGATCGTCGTGGCGCAGTCGCGTCACCTTGTAATTCGGCGTCTCCAGGTAGGTATTGGGCACCAGCAGGACATTGACCTTGAAGCGCGCTTCGATCGTGTGAATCTCCGCCCGCTTCTCATTGAGCAGGAACGTGGCGACGTCAACGGGCACCTGCGCGACGATCTGCGCAGTGTTGTCCTTCATCGCCTCTTCCTGCAGGATGCGCAGGATGTGCAGCGCTGTGG
>JBDTXW010000093.1:0-10236 GCA_040005975.1 Betaproteobacteria bacterium
CCACCATCACCCCAAGTACCCACACTTATCGGTTGTTCACGTTGTTAAAGAGCGTACTCACCCCGGGTCGAGCATCAACGCCGGATTCGGTCGAGCAGAGGGTGCCAATTATAATGATTCGCGCCGGATATTGCAAGCATAGAACACGATTGCTCGAGTGATGTTGCTCATCGCGATGCCATCGAAAGCGCGGTTTCGCTACGTGAATTCAGAAACTTCCGGAATGACTCTGACGCCGCCGATCGCGCTGCCCGCGCCGGACCCGGCGATCGCCCTCTGGCTGTGCAGACTCGGCTGCAGCAACGACGAGGAGTGCGCGCTTGCGCAGTCGCTGTCACCGCAAGAGATCGAGCGCGCAAATCGCTTCGGCATACCAGCGCTGCGAGCGCGCTGGATTGTCGGTCGCGCAATGCTGCGCCGGCTGCTCGGTGTAGCGCTAGGCGTCGATCCCGCCGCAGTGGAGCTGCGTCGCGGCAGGCGCGGCCGTCCCCAGCTCGCCGCGAATTATGGGCGCGATTTCAACGTGTCGCATACCGACGACGTGGCGCTGATCGGCATTGCAACGGGCCTGCCAGCCGGCGGACGCATCGGCGTCGACATCGAGCGCGAGGATCGCACCATCAACGCCGACGGGCTCGCGCGCAAGTTCATGACCGAACGCGAACGCGCGGCAATGGCACCGCTCGACGATGCGGCCCGGCGTCGCCGCTTCCTGCAACTTTGGACCTGCAAGGAAGCGATGAGCAAGGCGACCGGAGATGCCCTGTCGGCGCCGTTTCGGACCATCGACGTGGCCCTTGACGGTGGGCCGCATTTGACCTCAGGGCCCGCGCCCTACGTGCCCGATCGCTGGCGGCTGATCAGCGCCGCGGTGCCGGCAGGGTTCGTCGCCACGATCGCGATCTGGCGTCGCGACTGAAAGAGGCTGCCGCTTACGTCCGGCGTCCGTTCAGGCGCTGGTCCCCTGCGGTTTCGCGTACTTCCATTTCTTCTGCAGCCAGAGCCAATCCGCCGGGCTCTCGCGTATGTCGTTCTCGAGCATGTACGCGTACCGCTCGACGACGAGTTGATCCGCGCCTTCGTCATAGGGCGGATCGGCCAGCGGCGCCAGGCGCACCGAGTAGTAGCCTCGTCGGAGGCGCCGCATCGACACGTAAAGCACCTTCGCGTCGAGAAATCGCGCAATCTTGCCCGCGCCGACGAAGAAAGCGGTGTCCTGACCGAGGAAACGCGTCCATTGCCGCGGATCGTTCCCCTTCGGTGTCTGGTCGGCGATAAGTGCGTAGACCCGCGGCTGCCCGGCCCGGCTCAGCAGATCGGAAATGAACTCCTTGCGAGGGACGAAACGACTGCCGAAGCGCGCGCGCGCCTCGCGCAGAAATGTGTCGACGGATTCCACACGCTGCGGCTGGTAGACGACATCTATCGCAATTCCGAAATGTGCGCCGGTCGCAAGCGACAGCCATTCCCAGTTGCCGAAGTGTGCCGCCAACAGAATCACCGATTGCTTGGCCTCGACGCAGGCGGTAACCAGCTCCGGGTTTTCGATCGTCACGCGGCGACGCAAGGCATCGGCACTGGCGCCGTACCCCCAGAAGGCCTCGAACAGCGTATCCGCAAGATTGCGATACGACCGGCGCACAATGGCGGCGCGCTCGTCCGCGCTCTTTGCAGGGAACGCGTTTGCGATATCGATCTCGGCGCGATCGCGCCGCCAGCGCAGCAGGCGGAAGGCGACGAAATAGACCAGCGCGCTCCACGTATAGAGCAGCGGCAGCGGCACCCGAGTAAGCGCCTTCAGCAGGTACTGCATCGTGATCAGGCGACTGCCACCAGCCGGTCGAGGGACTCCGGATCCTTCAGCAGCTCGTCGCTGCGCGAGCGGTGCACGATCCTGCCGCGGTCGAGGACAATCGCGTGCTCCGTCAACTGCAGAGCAAGGCGCGCGTGCTGCTCGACGACGATCACCGCGAATTCCCGCGCCCGCACCAGCTCGCCGATCAGCCGCATCAAATCCTGAACGATGATGGGCGCGAGACCTTCCATCGGCTCATCGAGCAGCAACAGCTTCGGGTTGGTCATCAATGCCCGCGCGATCGCCACCATCTGCTGTTCGCCGCCTGACAATTGACTGCCGAGGTTGCGCTTGCGCTGCTGCAATTGGGGAAACATCCGGTACACGCGATCGGCCGTCCAGGGTCCCGGCCGCGCCACGACACTCAGGTGCTCGTCGACGGAGAGCGACGCAAACATGAATCGCTCCTGCGGTACCCAACCGATGCCGGCATGCGCACGCCGGAACGTCGGCAGGCGGGTGACGTCCGCGCCGCACCAGGCGATCGTGCCGCTCTTGACCCGTGTCATGCCCATCAGCGTCAAAAGCAGCGTCGTCTTGCCCACGCCGTTGCGGCCGAGCAGCGCAAGGCTGCCCGCCTCGTCCAGGTCCAGCGAAACGTCTTCGAGGATAATCGAATCGCCATAACCTGCGGTGACGCGGTCGATGGCAAGCAGCTTAGGCATGCACTGCTTCTCCGAGATAGACCTCGCGCACGCGGCGGTCGCGGGCGATTTCTTCCGGTGGCCCTTCGACCAGAACCGATCCGCCAACCAGCACCGTAATCCTTTCGGCGAACTTGAACACGAGGTTCATGTCGTGTTCGATGAAAATGATCGAGACATCGCGCGGCAACGCCGCGATGACCCCGAACAGCTCGGCACTTTCCGCCGACGGGATACCGGCGGCGGGCTCGTCGAGCAGCAATACGCTGGGCCTGGTCGCCAGTGCCAGCGCGATTTCAAGCAGGCGTTGCTTGCCGTAGGGAAGCTTGCGCGATTCGACCGCGGCATCCCCGTCGAGGCGCAATTGCGCGAGGATGCTCCGTGCCTCGTCGATCTGCGGTTGCGCCCGCGACGCGGAACGCCACCAGACATTGCCCTCACCGCCGCGCTCGCAGCAAGCCATCACGATCGACTCCAGCACAGTCAGGCCTGGAAACAAGGTATTGATCTGGAACGTGCGTGTCATCCCGCGCTTGACTCGCGCGTATTGTGCCAACCCGGTGATCTTCTCCTCCGCCAGGTAAACCTCGCCCGCGCTTGGTGAGAGCACGCCAGTCAGCAGATTGATGAATGTGGTCTTGCCGGCGCCGTTCGGGCCGATGATCGCGTGGCGGGCGCCGGACTCGAACGAGAGGCTGATGTCCGAATTGGCCTTGAATGCGCCGAAAGAGCAGCTCAGCCCCTCGGTTCGCAACGCACAGGTCACGTGCGCTTTCCGATCAATCGGCGGCGCAGGCCGAGCGTGCCGCCGATCAGCCCGCCACGGGCGAACAGCACGAGCAGCACGAGCAGCAAGCCAAGCCAGAACTGCCAGTACACGGCGCTGAGGTTGGAAAGATAATCCTGCAACAGCATGAACGTCGCGGCACCGACCAGCGCGCCGTACAGGTATCCTGCGCCGCCCAGCACGAGCATGATCATCAGTTCCGCGGAGCGCGGGAACCCCAGCGAGTCGATGCCGACAAATTGCGTCGTCTGCGCGAGCAGAGCGCCGGCGATACCCGCGATGCCGGCGCCGATCGTGTAGATCGCGATCAGCTTGCGGTGCACCGATACGCCGATCGCCGGCATCCGTCGCTCGCCTTCGCGGATACCCCGCAGGCTCAGGCCGAACGGAGATCGTACCAGCGTTCGGGCGAAACAAAAAACGATGAAAAGGACGGCCAAGCAGTACCAGTAGCTGGTCTTGCCGTTCAAGCCGAATGCAAAGACGCCGAACAGCCTGTTCATTTCGACACCCGACAGACCGTCGACGCCGCCGGTGATCGAAGACGCCCGATTCGCCACCTCGTATAGCATCAGTCCGATGCCCAGCGTCACCATCAGGCGCGTCAGGTCCTGGCCTCGCACCACCAGGACGCTGGTCAACAATCCAACCGCTGCCGCTGCGGCGGCCGCTGCGGCGAGGCCGCTGATCGGCTCGCCCCAACCGTGCTTCGCGAGCAGGCCCGCGGTGTACGCACCGACGCCGAAAAAAGCCGCATGTCCGAGTGAGATGATCCGCGCATAGCCCAGGATCAAGTCGAGCGAAAGCGCGAACAGGCCGGCGATGAAGATCTGACTTCCGAGCGTCAGGTAGCGAGGGAAAATGAAATACGCTGCGACGGGCAGCAGCCAGAAAGCGATCTCCAACGGCCTCCACCGCGCAGTCGGCAGTGCGCTTGTCGGAGTGCTCGCCACCTTTCTTGTCACGCCCGTCTGCCCACGAGCCCGCGTGGAAAGACCAGCATCATGATCACCATTACGACATAGATGATGAACGAGCCTATCTGTGGGGCATAGTACTTGCCCGCGACATCGAACACGCCCAGCAGGACGGCGGCGAGCAGCGGGCCCTTGATCGTCCCGGCGCCGCCGACGGCGACGACCAGCAGGAAGTAGACCATGTACTTGAGCGGAAACGTCGGGTCGAGCCCCAGGACGTCGATCCCCAGCCCGCCACCCAGCCCGGCGAGCCCCGACCCCAGCGCAAAGGTCAGGCTGAAGACTCGATCGACGTTGATTCCCAAACCTGCCGACGCCTGCTGGTTATCGACCGACGCGCGTATCGCGGCGCCGAAACGGGTGTGTTCGATCAACCAGTTCAGTGCGAGCGTAACGGTGATGACAATCGCGATCAGGAACAGCCTGTACGCGCCCAAGTCCAGCCCGAAGACGCGAACCTGCCCGCGCAGCAGGGCCGGCAACTGCACCGGCTGCTGCTGCGACCCGAACACGTAAGTCGCGCCAGCCATCGACATGAATACCAGGCCGATGCTGAAGAGCACCTGGTCGAGATGCGTGGCTCGATAAAGCCGCCGGTAGAGCGTCCGCTCGAGCAATGCGCCCGCGAGCGCCGCGGCGGCGAATGCTATCGGCAACGAGGCCAGGAACGGAACGCCAAGCCGGGTCATAAGCACGACGCAGACGTAGCCGCCGAGCATCGCGAAGGCGCCGTGGGCGAGGTTGACGAAATTCATCAAGCCCATCGTCACCGACAGACCGATGCTGATGATGAACAGCAGGCTTCCGTAGGCGACGCCGTCGAACAGCACGCCGATCAAGTTGCCGATCATCACGAATTCCCGGTCGGCCGCACCCTCAGACGCTCGGATCCTTGACGTTGTCGATCTTGTCGAACTCGATGTTCCAATAGTGCCCGTCCCGCAGCTCGACCTTGCGCATATAGACGGTCTGGATCACGTCGCGCGTCGCCGGATCGATCGACATCGGCCCCCGTGGGCTGGTCCATGTCATGCCCTTCATCGCCGAGACCAGTTTCTCGCCATCCACATCGCCATTCGTCTTCTTCACTGCTTCGTAGATCAGATGCATGCCGTCGTAGCCACCGACCGACATGAAATTCGGACGCATGCCGCCATTCGCCTTCATGAAGGCGTCGACATAGGCTTTGTTCTCGGGCGAAGGATGCGCTGCAGAATAGTGAAACGAGCTGACGATACCGAGCGCCGGCGAACCGATCGCATCGAGAATGTCGTCATCGACCAGGTCCCCGGTACTGATCATCTTGATGCCCGCAGCGGCCAGCTCACGCTCGGCGAACTGCTTCATGACTGCAGTTCCCTGCCCGGAAGGAACGAACACGAACAACGCGTCCGGTTTGGCGTCCTTGGTGCGCTGCAGGAACGGCGCGTAGTCCGGTCCCTGCAGCGGCGTGCGCAGCGACTCGAGCACGGTGCCGCCGCCGTCGGAAAAGCGCTTGACGAACGTTTTCTCTGCGTCGAGGCCGGGAGCGTAGTCGGTCACCAGCGTCACTACACGCCTGTTGTTGTTCTTCAGCGCCCATTCGGCGATCGGCGCGGTCACTTGCGGCAACGAGAAACCCGAACGCACGATGAACGGCGAGCGCGTCGGGATTATCGACGTTGCCGCGGCCATGATGATCATCGGCACTTTGGCTTCGGTCGCCACCGGCGCCGTTGCGAGCGCCAGCGGCGTAAGTCCGAACCCCGCAAGAATGTTGACGTGGTCCTGAACGACCAGCTCCTGGGCGATGCGTTTGGTGACTTCGGGAGCGCCGGTGTCGTCCTTGACGGTCAACTCAACCTTGCGCCCGGCCACCATATCGCCGTTGCGAGCGACGTAGAGCCTGCATGCTGCCTCGACCTGCCTCCCGGTCGACGCAAACGGTCCGGTGAGGGGCAGGATCAAGCCGATCTTCAGCGGATCCGCGGCCCACGCCAGGCGGCGAAGCGACGCCGCGGTTGCGACAGCGGCAACGCCGGTCAGCCATTGCCGGCGCTTGCTCGAGAATTTCTGGCGCATATTCATCCTCCTTGTTTTTGCGTGGTAATCTGCCATGGTGCGCATGCCCGCAGAACCGGATAGTCATCGGTCTGCGACGGCGGCCGCGGATGGACTGTCCTAGCGTAATGGCCCGCGCCCGTCCGCGCATGATAAACGCTTTGCCGTGTACCGCGCCCGTCGGACGCCGTCAAGCGTCCACGTTCGCCTCGGAGGAATCGCGATGAGTATGCGCAGCACGCCCCCGTTTCGCGCCGATCACGTCGGCAGCTTCCTGCGTCCTGCCGCGCTCCTCGATGCCCGCGAGCAGCACCGCAGCGGCGTCATCAGCCGTGCGCAATTGCGTAGCGTCGAAGACGCGGCGATTCGCGACATCGTGCGTTTTCAGGAAGACGCGGGTCTCCAGGGGATCACCGACGGCGAGTTTCGCCGCACGTATTTCCACATCGATTTCCTCGAGCAGCTCGCCGGCGTCGAAACCAAGGGCGGCATTGCGGTAAGCTTTCACAGCAAGGCGGGCAACGTCGATTTCGCGCCGCCGGTGATGAAGGTCAACGGGCCGGTCCGTCACGTCAAGCCAATCCAGGTCGACGATTTCAAGTTCCTCCAGTCGGTCACGCGGCGCACGCCCAAGGTCACGATCCCCTCGCCGACGATGCTGCACTTCCGCGGCGGCCGCGAAGCGATCAGTCGCGACGCGTATCCCGACATCGAGGCGTTCTTTGCCGATGTTGCCGCGGCGTATCGGGCGGAGATCGGCGCCCTGGCCGACGCTGGCTGCCGCTACCTGCAGCTCGACGACACCAACCTGGCGTATCTGTGCGACGAAAAGATGCGCGAAGGCGCGCGGCAGCGCGGCGACGACCCGAACGAATTGCCCCGCCGCTACGCACGGCTGATCAACGCGGCGATTTCCGGGCGTCCGGCCGGCATGACGATCTGCGTGCACCTTTGCCGCGGCAACTTCAAAAGCGCGTGGGTCGCCGAGGGAGGCTACGAACCGGTTGCCGAGGTGTTGTTCAACGAATTGCAGGTCGACGGCTATTTCCTCGAATACGACGACGCTCGCTCCGGCGACTTTGTGCCGCTGCGCTTCGTCCCCAAGGGCAAGGTCGTGGTGCTCGGGCTGGTCACGACCAAGCTCGATATGCTCGAGTCGAAGGACGCGCTCAAGCGCAAGATCGACGAGGCCGCCAAGCGCGTTCCGCTCGAGCAGCTTTGCCTGTCGCCGCAATGCGGATTTTCCAGTACCGTACACGGCAATCAGATCGCGCGCGACGCACAGGCGGCGAAGCTCCGCCTCGTGGTAGAGACCGCCCAGGAGGTCTGGGGCACCGCCTGATGCGGCGCCCCGGACTGCGGCGCGCAGGCTTGCGCGCCCGCCCCCTTTCATCCTCTTCGTCCTACTGCTTTCCGGGATCCTTCTGGTCCGGATACTTGTCGAACTCGACGTTGTACAGGCCGCCGCTCACCTTTTCCACCTTGCGAATATAGACGGTCTGCACGACGTCGCGCGTCTCGGGGTCGATCATGATCGGGCCGCGCGGACTCATCAGCTTCATGCCCTTTAACGCCGCCATCACCTTGTCGCCGTCGGTCGATCCGCCCGTCTTCTTCAGCGCCTCGTAAATCGCCGCCATGCCGTCGTATCCCGCTGCCGCCATGAAATTCGGGCGCAGCTTCGTGCCGTTGGCGTCTTCATACGCCTTGCGAAATGCGCGGTTTTCCGGCGAATCGTGCGCCGCCGAATAGTGGAAGCTCGTCGTCAACCCGAGCATCGGATCGCCCATCGCGTCGAGCACGCCGTCGTCGGTGATGTCGCCGGTCGCGATCAGCTTGATGCCGGCCTCGGCCAGCCCGCGCTCCTGAAAGCCCTTCATGAAGGCGATGCCCTGGGCACCCGCCGGCAGGAACAGGAACACGGCCTCGGGCTTGGCATCCTTGACCCGCTGGATAAACGGCGCGAAGTCCGGATTCTGCAGCGGCGTGTGCACGCTTCCGACCATCTTGCCGCCGGCAGCCGTGAATGCCTTGGTAAATGCAGCCTCGGCGTCGAGCCCCGGACCATAGTCGGCGACTACCGTATAGACGTTCTTGATCCCGTTCTTCGCGGCCCATATCGCCATCGGCTGGGTAATCTGCGGCAAGGTCATCGATACGCGTGCAATGTACGGTGACTTGGTCGTGATGATCGACGTCGCCGCGTTCATGATGATCATCGGCTTCTTGGCCTCGGTGGCTACGGGTGCCACTGCCATCGCGTTCGGCGTCAAGCCGAAGCCGACCAGGAAATCGACGTTGTCGCGCGTGACGAGCTCCTGCGCCAGACGCTTGGCCACTTCCGGCGCGGGCCCGGTGTTGTCGCGCTGGATAATCTCGATCTTCTTGCCGGCGACGGTATCGCCATGCTCCTTGATGTACGCTTTCATGCCGGCGTAGATCTGGCCGCCGTAATCGGCGAATGGGCCGGAGAACTCGGCGATCAGTCCCAGCTTGACCGTGCCTTGCGCTTGCGCGAGGCCGGCGACGGCGAAGACCGCAGTCGCAATCAGTAGTTTTCTTGCGCTGGCAAATGACATTTATTTCTCCTCGTGAACATCGACTTGTAATACGGTTCTGACACCGAATGACCGCAGCACGTGCGGCCGGCACCCGCTGACCATCGTCATTCGAACGGCAGTCCCACGTAATTTTCGGCCAGCGACGCCGCCGCGGCGCGCGAGTCGACGACATAATTGAGCTGCGAACGTTGCAGCCGCTGCTGAAAACCGTCGTCGTCAGGAAAGCGGTGCAGCATCGAGGTCATCCACCACGAAAAATGTTCGGCCCGCCAGACGCGCTTAAGGCATGTCGTCGAATACGCGTCGAGCAACTCGCTGCCTTTGCCCTTGCAAAACGCGCCGATCGCCTGCGCCAGCACGCGCACGTCGGCAACCGCCAGGTTCATGCCTTTCGCCCCGGTCGGCGGCACGATATGCGCAGCGTCGCCGGCAAGAAACAATCGATGGTACTGCATCGGCTCGACGACGTGGCTGCGCATGCCGGTCACGCCTTTTTCGATGATCGCGCCCTCGCGCAGCGCCCAGCCGTCGTCCGTTTCCAGCCGCCCGTGCAACTCCTGCCAGATCCGCGCATCGGGCCACGCGGCGATCTGCTCGTCGGGACGCACCTGCAGGTACAGGCGAGTAATCTCCGGCGAACGCATGCTGTACAGGGCGAAGCCGCGGTCGTGATACGCATAGATCAGCTCGTCGTGCGTCGGCGGCGCCTCGGCCAGGATGCCGAGCCAGGCAAAGGGATAGGTGCGCTCGAAGCTGTGAAGCGCGCCGGCGGGAATCGCCGGCCGGCAGACGCCGTGAAAGCCGTCGCAACCCGCGACGATATCGCAATCGAATCGGACCGGCCTGCTTTCGTGGCGAAATGAAACGCCCGGCGCGTCGGTCTCGATATCGTGCAGGGTGACGTCGCTTACGCTGAACCGGATGTCGCCTCCGTCGGCAAGCCGGGCGCGAATCAAATCCTTGACGACCTCCTGCTGGCCGTAGACGGTAATCGCGCGGCCGCCCGTAAGTTCGGTCATAGCGATGCGATGGCCGTGGCCGTCAAAGCGCAGCTCGATGCCGTGATGGACCAGGCCTTCGCGCTCGAGGCGGGCGCCGACGCCGGAGGCATTGAGCAGGTCGACCGTCCCCTGCTCGAGCACGCCGGCGCGCACCCGATGTTCGACGTATGCGCGGCTGCGATTTTCGACGACGGCGGATTCGATACCTTCCCGATGCAGCAAGTGCGACAGCAGCAGGCCGGCCGGCCCGGCACCGACGATGCAGACCTGCGTGCGCAAGCGCTTCAACTATCGCCGGCCCGGCGGCGCTCAGCGTGGCGCCTGCTCCATCTGTGCGAAGACTTCTTCGGCCAGATGGAACGCGGTGTTCG
>JBDTXW010000094.1:0-10210 GCA_040005975.1 Betaproteobacteria bacterium
GCGAGGTTTTTGCGTGCGGCACGGCGATGGGAGCATCTGGCCCACTGGCCGACGCGATATCTGACCGGCTATTTCGTCGGCATCAACGCGCGCAAGCCATGATATCGCGTGAACCGGGCGACGAGCGCCGAACGCCACAGGCCGCAGACGGGGTCGCGCGATCGGCGTATCCGACTGGCAATGCGGTGCGCCGCGCACTGCTGACCTTGCGCGACGAAGGACTCACAAGCTTCTGGTTCAAGCTCCTGAGTCAGTGCGGCTATCGCCGCCTGCTGCTGCTCGAACGCGCGCTCGACCAGCCGGTGGCCGACTTTACGCCCGGCCTGCCAGTGGAGGTCGCGATGCTCGCGGAGAGCGAGCTCGACGAATATCTTACCTTTCGGCCCACAACGGTGCGCGGCGAGGTCGCCGATCGCCTGCGTTCGGGCCACATGTGCTTTGTCGCGCGGCACAGCGGCCGGATCGTCGCCGTAGCCTGGGTCGCCGTGCAGCCGGTCTGGGTGCCGTTTCTCGGGTGCCGGATCGACATGGAGACGGGCGACGCGCACATATACGACAAGTTCACATTGCCGGCCTACCGCGGCCACGGCATCTCCAACGCGGTGCGCACGCATCACCTGCGGTATCTGCAGCGCGCCGGTTTCCGGCGCGCCACCGGCGCGGTCCTTCCGGAGAACGCTTCATCGCTGCGTGACGACACCAAGGGCGGCTTTCGCGTCTACGGTGTACTCGGCAGAATCAAGCTCGGCCGCTGGCAGCGAATCTTCCGGATGCCGCCGCCGCGCGGCAGCGGCTGACGGCGACCAGTCTCAGGGAAAGGCTTTCGATGTGCGGCATTTGCGGGATCGCCTGGTCGGATCCCAGGCGGCCGGTGAGCGCGGACACGCTCAAGCGCATGGCAGACTCGCTGCGGCACCGCGGCCCGGATAGCGAAGGCTTCCTCGTCGCGCCAGGCATCGGCCTCGGATTTCGCCGCCTGAGCATCGTCGATCTCAAGACCGGCGACCAGCCGATCTCCAATGAGGACGGCACGGTCAGCGTCATCTGCAACGGAGAGATCTACAACCACATCGAACTGCGCCAGCGGCTTGTCGCGACCGGACATCGCTTTGCCACCGCGTCGGATGTCGAGGTGATCGTGCACCTGTACGAGGAGCACGGTCTCGATTTCGTCTCGCATCTGCGCGGCATGTTCGCCCTGGCGCTGTGGGACGCGCGCCGGCGGCGCCTGGTGCTCGTGCGCGACCGGCTGGGCATCAAGCCGCTGCACTATGCGATCACCGCCGATGGCTTGTTCTTCGGTTCCGAGCAGAAGGCGATACTCGCGTCGGGCGCGGTCGAGCCGCTCCCCGACATCCAGTCGCTGCGCCAGCTGCTTAGCTACGGTCGCATCGTCGCGCCGCGCACGATCGTCACCGGCATCCGCCGCCTGCCGGCCGGCCACACGCTGACCTGGAGCGACGGACGCCTCGACATCCGCCCTTATTGGGAGGCGACGTTTCCCGCACGCGACGAATACGACCTGACCGTGACCGAGCTTGAGTGGGCCGACGGGCTGCGCGACAAGCTCACCGAGAGCGTCAGGCTTCATCTGCGCAGCGACGTGCCGCTGGGAGCCTGGCTCAGCGCCGGGATCGATTCGAGCTCGGTCACCGCGCTGATGTCGCGCCTGGTCCCCGCGCCGGTGCAGACGTTCACCTTGCGCTTCGAAGATCCGGAATTCGACGAATTGCGCAACCAGAAAGGCCTGGACGATTACCCCGAATATGGACTTGCCGGTCATCGCATCGTCTGCCGGCACGGCGACATGGACCGGCTGCCGAAGGCGATCTGGCACGCCGAGGATTCGCTGCTCGGCGGTATAGGCGTCGGTCAGCTGATGGTCGCGCAAGCCACGGCCGCGCACGTCAAGGTCGTGCTGACCGGCGAAGGCTCCGACGAAATTCTCGGCGGCTACCCGTGGTATCCGACGATGCGACTGCTCGATCCAGTGTTCATGCTACCCCGGGCGGCGCGCCGGCTGATCGCCAGCGTGCCGATGATCCAGCGGCGATGGCCTGGCGCAGCGACGACGATCGCCGGCCCGCGCGAAATGAATTTCGAGCGCTTTTCGCGCAGCATCACGCACTTGCGCGGCAGGCCGGACGGCAGCGAGGTGCTCTCGGCGGAAATCATCGCCGAGCTCGGCCAGCAGGGCGATGGCCTGGCCGATGCCGCGCCGCCGCCGGCAGGCTTCGAGACCTGGCACCCGTTCGCGCGCATGCAGTATTTCGACATCAAGCACCGGATGGGCGATGGCGTCGTGCTCGGGCTCGACCGGACGTCGATGGCGTATTCGGTCGAGGCCCGCGTACCGTTCCTCGATCACGAGCTGGTCGAGTTCTGCGCGCGCATCCCGCCGCGCGTGAAAATGAAGTGGGTGCGCGAAAAGCACATCCTCCGGCGCGCGATGGAAAGCGTGCTTCCGCCCGATATCGTCAACCGCAAAAAGCGCGGTCTGCAGGTCCCGATGGACACATGGCTGCGCGGCGCACTGCCGGCATTCGCGGCCGAGCGGATGTCAGGGTCCGCGCTGCGCCAAAGCGGTTACTTCGATCCGGACAAGGTCGCGGCGCTTCTGCGGCGGCATCGCGCCGGCGGCGAGAACTTCGGGCAGATCCTGTCGGTCGTGCTGGGCGTGCAGGTCTGGCACGACCTCTTCCGGCATGGCGCATCCGGCCGGCAGGTGCCGCCGTGAGATTCCGCCTGCGCGATGTACCTGCGATGCTAGGCACGCCGGCCGGCCGACTGCATGTGCGCGAGGGTGTCGCCTACCGTTGCTGGCCGCTGCTGTCGCGGCTCGCGCGGCTGTATCGGCAAACGGTCGTGCGCAAAACGCGGGTCATTGCCGTCGCAGGCTCATTCGGCAAGTCGACGACGGCGCGCGCCATCGCGGCGGCACTGGGCGCTCCCGAGCACGGCGCGATGCTGCTCAATGCCTGGGCCTGGATCGCGTTCGCGCTGCTGCGCATCCGGCCGGGACAGCGCCACGCCGTAATCGAGGTCGGGATCTCGAAGCCCGGACAGATGAAGGCCTACGCGCGTACCGTCGCTCCGGATGTGGCAGTCATCACCGCCGTCGGCAGCGAACACCATCGCAGCCTCGGAACGCTCGAGGTGACGCGGGCCGAGAAGTCATGGATGCTGCAGGCGCTTTCGGCGTCCGGCGCTGCGGTCCTGAACGGCGACGATGCCAACGTGATGTGGATGAAGCAGAAAACGCGCTCGCGGGTGATCACCTTCGGCTTCGGCGCTTCCTGCGATGTGCGGGCGGAGGACGCCCAGCTGGATTGGCCGCGCGGAACGCACTTTCGCCTGACGGCGTTCGGAGAAGAACGCGACGTTGCCGTACGGCTGTTCGGCCGACATATGATCTACCCGGTGCTCGCCGCGGTCGCGGTCTCGCACCTCGAAGGCTTTGCGCTGGATCGTACACTGGCGCGCTTGCACGAACTGGGGCCGACACCGGGGCGTATGGATCCGGTGCTGCTGCCCAACGGTGTGACCGTCCTTCGCGACGATTTCAAGTCGACGTTGGAAACGGTGCATACGGCGCTCGACGTGCTGGCCCAGATTCCAGCGCCGCGCCGCGTCGCGCTGCTCGGCGCGGTGTCCGAGCCGCCCGGCCCCCCGCGGCCGATCTACCAAGCGCTGGGCGAGCGGGTCGCTGGAATCGTATCGCACCTGGTCGTCTTCCATCACGATTTCGCCCCGTACTGGTCCGGCGCGCGGCGCGCCGGCATGCCCCGGACGTCGGTCACCGACGGCGGTCGCACCGCGCGGCAGGCGGCCGAAGCGCTGAGCCAGTTGCTGCAGCCGGGCGATGTGCTGCTGATCAAGGGTCGCGGCCCGGAAAAGCTGGACCGGGTCAGGTTGATCCTGGAAGGGCGCCTTGTCCGATGCGACATCCGGTTTTGCAGCATACGCACGCTCGAGTGCGAGCAATGCCCGATGCTCGAGCGCGGCTGGGGCAGCCACCGCGTGATCATGTAGATGCCGACGAGCCAGCCGTTCGTCAGATACCGCCGCGGCGTCCCGCGCGCGGGCTACGACAACGGCTTGAGATCGCCGAGCAGCGTCGGCAACAGCTCCGAGACCGTCGGATGGATGTGCATCGCGCGTTGCAGCACCGTGTACGGCGCACCGGCGGCCATCACGTCCAGGATGCTGTGCACCGCCTCGTCGCCTTCGATGCCGAGCAGCGCCGCGCCGAGGATTTTGCGGGTGTCCGCATCGACCAGCACCTGCATGAAGCCCTGTGTTTCGCTGCGCTCACGCGCACGCCCCACCCTCGACATCATCCGCTTGGCTGAGAGCGCCCGGCGTCCCGACGCGCGCACTTCACGCTCCGTCATGCCGACGCGCCCCAGCGGGGGGTCGATGAACAGCGCGTAGGTTGCAATGCGGTCGCTGACCCGCCGCTGCTCACCGTCGAGCAGGTTCGCAGCCACGATTTCGTAGTCGTTGTACGAAGTGTGCGTGAACGCGCCGCGTCCGTTGACGTCGCCCATCGCCCAGATGCCGGGCACGCTGGTTTGCAGCCCTTCGTCGACCTCGATGTAGCCGCGCGCGTCGGTCCGTACGCCCGCCAGATCGAGGCCCAAGTCGGCGGTGTTCGGCACGCGGCCGATCGCCAGCAGCAGATGCGAGCCGGTGATCACGCGCGGCTCTTCGCTGCAACTCAGCCGCAGCGACACGCCGTTGCCATTCGGCGCGGCAGCAATGCACTTCGCATTGAGGCGAAAGCCAATGCCTTCCGCTTCGAGTATCGCCTGGATTGCGGCAGAAACCGGCTCGTCTTCGCGTGCGACCAGCCGCGAGCCCATCTCGACGACCGTTACTGCGCTGCCGAAGCGGCGATACATTTGCGCGAATTCGAGCCCGATGTAGCTGCCGCCGACGATCAGCAAGTGCTCGGGAAGAAAGTCGACGCTCATCATGCCGGTGTTGGTGAAATAACGCACATCGGCAAGGCCGTCGATGCCGTGCACGGAGGCGCGGCCTCCGACGTTGATGAAGATCTGCGGCGCTTCCAGCAGCCGGTCGCCGACCTTCACCGTGCGCGGGCCCTCGAAGCGCGCCTGGCCCGTGAGCAGCGTGACATTCGGCGCATCGGCGATCCATTTGGCGACGTTGGCGTTCGATTGCCGCACAATCGCGTCCTTGCGCGCCTTGACCCGCGCCATGTCGACGCGAACCGGGCCGTCGAGCACGACGCCGAACTCGGCGGCGTGCCGCGCTACGTGCGCGGCACGCGCACTCGCGATCAGCGTCTTGGTCGGGATACAGCCGACATTGACGCAGGTGCCGCCGATCAGCTTGCGCTCGATGATCGCGGTCCTGCGGCCGACACTGCCAAGGCGAACGGCGAGCGGCGGGCCCGCCTGCCCGGTGCCGATAACGATCGCATCGTAGCTTTCGGCCATCACACCTCCAGCGGCGACCATAGCCGCGTTTAACGTCAAGCGCAGCGGAGCGTCACCGCCCGCAAGCGCGGACCAGGCGCGATTCCAGCCAGCGGTCGACCGATATGCGGCCCGCGCCGTAGACGAGAAGCACCAGCAGCATCAAGCCCCAAAAAATGTGATCTTTGACGGCGATGTCGGGCAGATCGGGGTAAGAGACGAGGGCGACGATGTTCAACACCAGCAGGACGGCCGCGGCCAAGCGAGTCCCCAGGCCCAGCGCGAGCAGCACCGGCATCGACAGCTCGGTCGCGGTGGCCAGCGCGGCCGCCACTGCCGGCGACAACACGGGGACGTGGTACTCGTTCTCGAACAGCGCCAGCGTGACGCTCCAGTCGTGAACCTTGGTCAGCCCGGACAGGAGGAAAACGCGCGCGACGTAGAAGCGCAAGCCGAGCGCGAGCAACGGCTGCAAGCGGGCGGTCAGGCGCGTGAATCCGCAATAGACGGCAGCCAGCCGCCCGGACAGCCTTGGCGACGTGAGGTCGGTCATTGCGGGCTTCCTTTGACGAAGGGGTCCTGCACGCGGACTGCGACCAGAAGGTGGCTGGCGACGTATCGCCGCAGCGCGGTTGGCAGGTGGAATGACGGTTCGGCTTGGTTCGCGCGACTCGCGGCGGTGGCAAGCGGCGCGTCCCGGCCGAGCGCCCGGAGCAGGGCGGTTTCACCCGGGCCCAGTCGCTCCACGCCGACGCCGTGTTCGCCGCGGGCGACAAGCAGCGAGTCGCCGCCTTCGCCCAGATCGACGTCGGGCGGGCCGTGGCCGTCGGGCTGGTTGACCCGCCATATGTGCAGGATCGGATAGCGCGATTCGATGAGCTGCGCCGACGGATGTAGGACGAAGCGCAAGCTGGCGTGCGCGTCTTCGGCAAGCGCAGCGAGCGCGGCGAAATCGAACGCCGGTGCGTCGGCGGCGATGCCAGCCTGATCGATCGCCCATTCAAGCCGTGCGACGTCCGGCAGGTACCCGAGCGAGCGCGCCGGAGCGTAATCGGCGAGGAATCGCGCCAGATCGCCGCCGTATCGGTTGACGTCCCCACGGTTCGACGGATGCGCGCGCACGAAGGCGTCGATGGCCGCGTCGAAGAACGCTGCACCGACCAGGCGCCTGACGACGGGAAACGTCGCCGCCAGCGCCTTGCGATAATTGCCAAGTACGTTGTTGCGGTAGATGTCGATCCGCGCCGCGGCGCTTATCCCGCCGGCGACGACGCCCAGCGCAACGAGCGCGGCATCGTCGCCGAATATCGTCGCGGCCATACCGCGTTGGATTTCAAGCAGCGACGGCATCGCGAAGCTCGGAAAGGACTGCTTGCGCCTGCGCCGCCTCGTCCAGCAAAACCTCGAGCGCAGGGATGTCGGTATCCCACTCGAGGAGCGTCGGCTTCGGCCCGAAACGTTCGATGGCGCTGCGATACAGCGTCCAGACCGGCGGAGCGACGCGCGCGCCGTGCGTGTCGATCAGACATGGCCCGCTGGCGTCGAAGCCGGCGAGATGGATCTCGGCCACGCTGCCGCCCGGAATCGCCGCGAGGTATGACCGCGGATCGAATCCGTGGTTGAGCGCATTGACGTAGACGTTGCTGACGTCGAACAGCAGCTTGCATCCGGTCTTCATGGCGACGGCCGCGACGAAATCCCATTCGGCGAATGTGTCGTCGGCGAAGCGCAGGTAAGAGGAGACGTTTTCGACCAGCAGCGGCTGCCCCAACGCGGTCTGCACTGCATCGACCCGGTCGCAGACCAGCGCGAGCGCCTCGTCGTTCAGTGGCAGCGGCAAGAGATCGTTCAGATGGCGGCCGTCAACGTGGCTCCAGCACAGGTGCTCGGAGATGGCCGACGGCTCGATCCGGGCGGCAAGCCGCTTCAGGCGTGCAAGGTGCTCGGGGTCCAGCGGATCGGCCGACCCCAGCGAGAGCCCGACACCGTGCAGCGAAACCGGATAGTCGGCGCGAATCGCCTCGAGTGCGGCCAGCGCCGGGCCGCCGTCGACGAAATAGTTTTCGCTGTGCACCTCGAGCCACCCGATCGGCGGACGCGAGCGGCGAACCTCGGCGACATGCGGCGCGCGCAAGCCGATACCGGCAACGGCGGGGAGTGCGCGCGAGGACGCCATGCTGGGCGGCGGGCGAAATCGGCGTGCGCTCAGCGTCCGGCGCGCTCGGTCAGCTCGGTTTCAGGACTTGGGCGCGGTCGTCTTGCCGCCGATCTTTTCACAGGTCCCTCGAGCGACGTATTTCCACGAGACCGGATCGTTGTCGACGGTGCTCTGTCCGGCACAAGCGTGCTTGCCGGCGGCGCAATCGTTCTGGCCGGCCTTGGCGATGCCGTAGCACTTGTCCTTGCCCGGCTGCTCCGGGACCGGCTGGGCAGAAACCGAAGCTGCGAAGCCGAGCGCCAACAAACCAGCGACGGCAGCTTGAATCGTGGATTGGTGGTTCATGAGCGTCTCCCGTGCGATGACTCAACGAATCGGGTGGTGGCGGACATGTGTCCACCCGTGGCATTGGTCGCGCCGACATCGGCTACCTTACACCATCGTGCGCATCTGTAAACGCCGCGCTGTCCGAGGCTTGCGATCTGGAAGTCGTCTTGCCGGCGCGGTCGCCACGCCGCGGCGGGCCACGGTCGCGGCGAATTGCCGTTAACATAGGGTCTTCCCCGTGCGATCCCGGCGCCATGCGTTTTACCGTTGCTACTTATAACATCCACAAGGGTTTTTCCCATCTGACGCGGCGGGTGGTCATTCACGAGGTCCGCGACAAGCTGCACGGGCTGGACGCCGACGTCGTATTCCTGCAGGAAGTGCAGGGCGTGCATCGTCGGCACGCCGGCCGCTATCGGGACTGGCCGCTTAAACCGCAGCACGAGTTCATCGCCGACAAGGTCTGGCGCGAAGTCGCCTATGGGCGCAACGCGATCACGCGCCATGGCCATCACGGCAACGCGGTGCTTTCGCGCTTCCCGATCATCGAGCAGGCAAACCAGGACATATCGGCGCACGCCTTCGAGAGCCGCGGCATGCTGCACTGCGTGATGCAGCTGCAACGCGGGCTCCCGCCGCTGCATTGCATCAACGTCCACCTCGGGCTTTTCGAACGGGGCCGCCTCTGGCAAGTGCGGGCGCTGTGCGAACGCATCCGCGAGTCGGTGCCGGCCGGGGCGGCGCTGATCATCGCCGGCGACTTCAACGACTGGCGGCGCAAGTCCGATCGCATGCTGCAGGACGAGCTCGGCGTCGTCGAAGTGTTCGAGGCGGCGCGCGGACGGCCGGCGCGAACGTTCCCTTCGGTACTTCCCGTGTTTCGTCTCGACCGCATTTACGCGCGCGGGCTGCGGATCATCGCTGCCGACGTGCACTACGCCTATCCGCTGGCGCGGCTGTCCGACCATGCTGCGCTCGCCGCAACGTTCGAACTTGCGCGTTCCAGCGCCCGCTCGCGCTGACCGGCCGCCCGCGGCGCGATGAATCGCTTCCGGCCCGGCAACCGAATCACGTTGCTGACCAACGGCGACCAGTATTTTCCGGCGCTGATACGCGCGATCGATGCCGCGCGCGAGGCGGTCTGGTTCGAGACCTATATCTTCGCCGACGACGCTACCGGGCGGCTTGTCGCCGGCGCGCTGATACGCGCCGCGCAACGCGGTGTGCACGTGCGCGCGCTGGTCGACGGCTGGGGCGCCAGGTTCTATCTGTCCGCCGCACTCGAGCGCGAAATGCGCGACGGCGGCGTCGACCTGCAGAAGTACCGGCCCGAGGTGGCGCCCTGGCAATTCCGCTCGCATCGTCTGCGCCGCCTGCACCGGAAACTGTGCGTCGTCGACGGAGCCATAGCCTTCGTCGGCGGCATCAATGTCATCGACGACTCCAATACGCCGCGGCAGACGCCGCCGCGCATCGACTTCGCAGTCGCCGTCGAGGGCCCGCTGCTGCCCGAGATCGAGCAGACGATGCAGAGGGTGTGGGGAATCGTGCAGCTGGTGCGAACCGGGACCGCCGATTTGTTGCTGTTTCCGGAGCGCCGCCGCACCGCGCGAGTCGGCACACAGACAGCCAGGTTCGTCATTCGCGACAATCTGCGGCATCGCCGCGACATCGAGCGAGCCTACCTCGCCGCGATCCGCACCGCAAAGCGCGAGATCATCATCGCCAACTCGTATTTCTTTCCCGGTATTCGCATTCGCCACGCGCTGGTCGCCGCCGCCCAGCGCGGCGTCGCGGTGACGCTGCTGCTGCCGGGGCGGGTCGAGTATCTGCTGCTGCATCTGGCCACGCGTGCGATGTACGGACAGTTGCTGCAGGCCGGCATCGTGATCGAGGAGTACCACCGCAGCATGCTGCACGCCAAGGTCGCCGTCGTCGACGACTTCTGGGCAACCGTCGGATCATCGAACATCGACCCGTACAGCCTGCTGATGGCGCGGGAAGCCAACGTAATCGTTCGCGACCGCGGCTTCAATGCCAAGTTGAAGGGCCAACTGCGCGAGCTGATCGCCGCCGGCTCGCGGCGCGTCGTTCCGGACGACTGGCAGAGCCGGTCGCGATCCTTCAAGGCGGCGATCTGGATCGCCTACGGCATCGTCCGGATGGCGATGGGATTGGTCGGATACGGCGGCAACGACTGGTTCAACGAGGGCGCCAAGGACTAAAGGCGTCGCTTTCGGAAGCGATAGGCCCGCCTCTTGCAGTAATATGGCGGACGGCG
>JBDTXW010000095.1:0-10099 GCA_040005975.1 Betaproteobacteria bacterium
GCGGCGAGCGGCGTCAGGAACGTCCGGATCAGCTCCCGCGCCTTCGCGACCGGCATCGAATTCGGATCGTAGTCGTCGGTGCAGGACGCTTCGCGCAAAGTCTTCGGTGTCGTGGTCATCGCTTCAGCCATCGGCCTGTCGCAGTTCGTCGGCGGTATTGATGTTGCGAAAGGCGTCGGCCTCGTCGTCGAACCTCACTTCGACGATCCGCAGCCCCGAATACCAGGCGTCGATCTTGCGTCCGCCGTCTTCGAGAAAATGGGTCAGATGCGGCAGCACCGCGCGACGAACCAGCGCGAACACCGGGTGCGGCTGATCGAAGGTGCGCGCGACGGCGAGTTGCGAGCCTTCCGATTCGAGCGCCGCCGCGAGCCGCGCCACCAGGTCGGCGGGCAGGAAAGGCGAATCGCAGGGCACGGTCGCGACGAGCGCGTGGCTCGCATTCGCGAGCCCGACCTGAAGGCCGGCCAGGGGACCGGCGAAGCCGCCGAGCGTATCGGCGATCACCGGATGGCCGAACGCCGCGTATTCGGCCTGATGCTGGTTGGCGTTGATCAGGATGTCGTCGACTTGCGGCGCGAGGCGCTCGAGGACGTGCGCGATCATCGGCCGGCCGGCGAGCGGTACCAGGCCCTTGTCGACGCTGCCCATGCGCCGGCCCTGGCCGCCGGCCAGCACCAGGCCGGCGATCGCCAAGGCCGGCGCCGGATAGTCGAAGGAACGTGGCCCGATCACGCTTCGCCGCGAAAGCGCTCGCCGCCGGTGAAGAGCAGGAAGTGCTTGTTGGTGGCGCGACCGATCATCGTGATGCCGACTTTCTGCGCGATCTCGTAACCCATTTGCGTCAGACCCGAGCGCGAGACCAGGAACGGGATTCCCATCTGCGCGGCCTTGATGACCATCTCGGAGGTGAGCCTGCCGGTCGTGTAGAAAATCTTGTCGCCGCCATCGACCCGATCCAGCCACATCCGCCCGGCGATCGCGTCGACGGCGTTGTGCCGGCCGACGTCCTCGACGAAATACAGGATCTCGCTCGCGCCCGCGCCATTGGTCGCGAGCGCGCAGCCGTGCACCGCGCCCGCCTGCTTGTAGATCGTCTCGTGCACGCGCACGCGATCGAGCAGCGCGTAGAGCGTGCGGCGCGAGAGCACCGCATCGGCGGGCAGCGAGACCGAATCGATCTCGTCCATCAGCTCGCCGAAGACCGTGCCCTGACCGCAACCGCTGGTCGTCGTGCGTTTTCCGAGCTTCGCCTCGAGGTCCTTGAGACCGTTCTTGGTGTTGACGACGACCGCGTTGACGTCCCAGTCGACTTGCACCGAGACAATGTCCTCGATGCGTTCGAGCAGGCGCTGGTTGCGCAGATACCCGATCGCCAGCGCCTCGGGTGCCGCACCCAGCGTCATCAGGGTCAGGATCTCGCGCTTGTCGACATAGAGCGTCAGCGGGTGCTCGCCGGCGATAGGCGTGTCGCGCACCGCCCCGTTTTCGTCGACCGCCAGCACGTTGAACGTCGACGGCCGCGCGGCGTCGGACAGGAGCGGGCGGTAAGGCTCGTTGGGCGCGTTCACGGATGCTCGGCCTTGACGGCGCTCCGCAGCCACGTCATCAGTGGCAACAGATCGCGGAAATAGCCGCTGAGATCGCCGGTCAGGTCCTTCGGCGGGCGCTTTTTGACGTCGACCTCGATCATGCCGAAATAGTGCCTCAGTTTGATCGACTCGATGTGCGGCGTCTCGGCGGCGAAGCCCTTCGGCGGACGCTTCAGCGCATCCTCGCGCGCCAGACCGCCGTAAGTCCGGGCGAAGCGCGGTTCGCGCAACAGCCGCGTCAGGCTCGCCGGCCTCGCGGCGATATGGCGGCGTATGTGCATCAGCAGCGCCGGCTCGGGGCGATAGATGCCGCCGCCGGCGAGCAGGATGCCCTGGTGGTCGATATGAAAGTAATAGCCGGGCGCGAGCCCGCGCTTGGCGCGGTCGTTCAGCGCCGCGCTGAAGTGCGTCTTGTACGGCGTGCGGTCCTTGGAGAAGCGCGTGTCGCGATAGATGCGGAACATCGCCTTTTTCGGATCGACCGGCCCCAGCGCGCGGTCGAATTTAGCCACGCGGCCCGCGACGTCGCCGACCAGCGCCTGGAACTCCTCGCGCAGGACGTCGTAGGCCGGCTTGTTCCAGGCGAACCATGGACGATTGTTGTTCTGCTCGAGCCCTTGCAGGAATTCGATCAGTGCCTTGATGTGCATTTCGTGTTGCCGTCCGGACCGCCCGCTTCTTGATTCCTCAACCGCCGATGTAGCTCATCTCGATCTTCGGGAGGGCGCGGGTGTTCTCCGAGCGGATTTCCGAATAGCGGTCAGCGCGCTGCGACCAGATCGCCGCGACCTGGTTGCCGATCTCGCCGTCCGTGGCGCCGCCGCGCAGCAGCGCGCGCAGGTCGAACCCCTGGGTCGCGAAGAGGCACGTGTAGAGCTTGCCGTCGGTGGCGAGGCGCGCCCGCGTGCAATCGCTGCAGAACGCCTGCGTAACCGACGAGATGACGCCGATTTCGCCGCTGCCGTCGCGGTAGCGCCAGCGCGCCGCGACTTCACCCGGATAGTTTGGGTCGATCGGCTCCAGCGGCAGCTCGCGACCCACGATGCCGATCACCTCGGCCGAGGGCACGACGTCATCCATGCGCCAGCCGTTGGTGTGCCCGACGTCCATATATTCGATAAAGCGCAGGATATGCCCGCTGCCGCGAAAATGCCGCGCCATCGGCAGGATCTCATGCTCGTTCATGCCGCGCTTGACCACCATGTTGATCTTGACCGGCGCGAGGCCCGCAGCGGCCGCGGCGTCGATGCCTTCGAGCACGCGCGCGACGGGGAAGTCGACGTCGTTCATCGCGCGGAAAACGCCGTCGTCGAGCGCGTCCAGGCTGACGGTGACGCGGGTCAATCCGGCGGCATGAAGGTCGCGCGCCTTTTTGGCGAGCAGCGCGCCGTTGGTCGTCAACGTCAGGTCGAGTCCGCCGATATCGGCCAGCATCGCAACCAGTCGCTCGAGGTGCTTGCGCAGCAGCGGCTCGCCGCCGGTCAGGCGGACTTTCTCGACGCCGTGCGCCTTGAAGACGCGGGCGAGCCGCGCGATTTCCTCGAACGTCAAAAGCTCGGCCTGCGGCAGGAACGGATAATCGTGGCCGAAGACGTCCTTCGGCATGCAGTAGACGCAGCGGAAATTGCAGCGGTCGGTCACCGAAATACGCAGGTCGCGCAGCATCCGGCCGCGCGTGTCGGCGAGCATGCCGGTCGGCGTGACGGCGGGGGCGCCGCGCGCGGGGAAGGGCGTGCGACCCAGCACGCGGGCATCGGTGAGTGGAATGATTCTGGCCATCGAATGGTTGTCTTTCGCTGCGACCGACGATGGTAGCAGACGGCACCCACGGGTGCACACTGGCGTATGATTGCGGCTCGCGCGAATCGTGCCGCGGTTCGGAAAAAAAGGCCATGCCAGCATTGCGGTTTCCCGTCGCCGTCGTCATCGAAAGAATCCCGCTTGCCAACCGCTGGCTGAGCGAAAAATGGCAGGTCGGCGCCGTCGAGCGCGATGACAGTCCGCTGCCGGTCGCGGTCAAACTTTCCGACGATGCAAGCGGCACGCGCTGGCGTTTCACCGGATTGCGCATCGAGCTGCACGCATCCGAAAGCGAAGGCTATTTTCTGAACATCACCGCCCCGGAGCCCAAGGTTTTTGTCATGTGGCGCATGCTCGAGCGTGAGCGCGTGCGCGCCGACGGCCTGTCGGCTCAGCCGGAGCTCGTGACCGTCAGCTACAACGAGGCAGCGCGCCTGATGGATGGCGGCGAGACGGTCGATGCGGTGCCGCTTCCGCCGGACGTGCTCGCCTGGATGCAGCCGTTCGTCGCGGCGAACTACAAGCCCGAGCCCAAGCGCAAGGTCCGCCGCAACGAGCTCTACGAGCGCGACGACAAGCGCGAAGGCGGCGAACGCAAACTCTCCGACGCTCCGACCAAGGCCGCGCGATGATCGACAAGCCCGGGACCGTGGAGGAGCAACAGGACCGCCTGTCGCTCAAGCGCTGGTCGAGGCGAAAGCTCGAGGCCGCGCGCGCGCAGACGCCGCCGGCCGACGTTCCGGCCGAACCCGTCGCGGCGATGCAATCGCCGCAGGCGCCGCAGACAGCCGTGGAAACGCCGCAGCCCGCCGCCGCGCCGCTGCCGCCGATCGAATCGCTGACGATCGATTCCGAGTTCGCGGCGTTCTTCAAGCCGGATGTCGCCGAAGCGACCAAGCGCGCGGCGCTGAAGCAGCTATTTCGCGATCCGCGCTTCAACATCATGGACGGCCTGGACGTCTATATCGACGATTACACGCAGCCCGACCCGATTCCGGCGGAGATGATGCAGCAGCTCGTGCACACGCGGCATATCTTCAATCCGCCGGTGACCGAGGTAAACGCCGAAGGCCATGTGGTCGACAAGGTCGTGCCCGCGCCCGAGGTTGCAGCAACGGCCGCTGCGGCGATCGATGCGGCGCCCGTCACGCCCGCACTGCGTGTCGCCGAAGACAGCGCCGCCGAGCCCGAAAACGACGCCGCGCCGCGGACCGGCGACACCTCGCGAACCGGCGACACCTCGCCCGCATGAGCGTCTCCGACGAGACACTGCACGTCTGCACCTGCAACGGTACGATGCCGCTCGATGCCGCGGCGCTCGCGCGTGCGCTCGATCTCGCCGGTCCGCTGCCGCTGCACACCGAGCTCTGCCAGAAGGAGCTTGCCCGCTTCGCCGACCAGGCCGGCGGCGACATGCTGGTCGCCTGCACGCAGGAAGCGCGGCTGTTCAGCGACGTGGCCGAGGAGTCGGGCAAGACGCAGACGATCCGCTTCGTCAACATTCGCGAGAGCGCGGGCTGGTCGTCCGAAGCGCGTGCCGCGACGCCCAAGATCGCTGCACTGCTGGCGATGGCGGCGCTGCCGGAGCCACAGCCGGTGCCGCGTGTGGCGTTCAAGTCGGAAGGGCGGCTGTTGATTCTCGGCCCGGCGCCTGCTGCGCTCGCCTGGGCCGCGCGGCTGCACGGACCGCTCGACGTCACCGTGCTGATCACTGGCGCGGCTGCCGGAACGGAGCTTCCCCCGCAGCACGATTACCCCGTCTATTCGGGCCGGCTCGAACGTCTCGCCGGCTGGCTCGGCGCCTTCGAGGCGAGCTGGAAACAGGACAATCCGATCGACCTCGAGGTCTGCACGCGCTGCAACGCCTGCATCGAGGTCTGTCCCGAGCAGGCGATCGACTGGAGCTACCAGATCGATCTCGACCGCTGCAAGGACCACCGCCAGTGCGTGATCGCCTGCGCGGCGATCGGCGCGATCGATTTCGAGCGCGCGAACACGGCGCGCAGCGATTCGTTCGACCTCGTGCTCGACCTGAACGCCGAACCGGCGTTCGCGATGCACCAACCGCCGCAGGGCTACTGGCATCCGGGACCGGATCCGGCGGCGCAGGCGCAAGCGATCGTCGACGTGCTGGGCGCCGTCGGCCAGTTCGAGAAGCCGAAATATTTCAGCTACAAGGCATCGATCTGCGCCCACAGCCGCTCGCAGCAGCCCGGGTGCAACCAGTGCATCGACGTCTGCTCGACCGAGGCGATCCGTGCCGACGGCGACCACATCGCCGTCGAGCCGCATCTGTGCATGGGCTGCGGCGCCTGCACGACCGTCTGCCCCTCCGGCGCGCTGGGCTACGCCTATCCGGGCGTCCCCGACCTGGGAGCGCGCGTGCGCACCTTGCTCGCAACCTACGCCAAGGCCGGCGGGCGCGACGCCTGCCTGCTGTTCCACGACGCCGCCGGCGCCGAACTGATCCAGCGCCTCGGCCGCCGTGGCAAGGGCCTGCCGGCGCGCGTGATCCCGGTCGAGCTGCACCACATGGCGGCCGCCGGCATCGACGTCTGGCTGGGCGCGCTCGCCTACGGCGCGAGCGATCTCGCCGTCCTCGCGACCGGCGCCGAGGCGCCGCAATATCCGGACGCGATCGAACGGCAGATGGGTTACGCCGAAACGATCGCGCAGACGCTGGGCTACCAGGGCCGGCATCTGCACCTGCTCCGCGCCGCCGACGCTGCCGCGCTCGAGGCGGCCGTCTGGGCGCTGCAGCCGGCGCTTCCTGTGCGCGCGCCGGCGACGTTCCACTGGTCGGCCGACAAGAGGACGACCGCTGCGCTCGCGATCGAGCACCTCAAGGCGCATGCGCCGACGCCGCAGACGGTGATCGCGCTTGCCGCCGGTGCGCCGTTCGGCAGCATCACCGTCAACGGCGACACCTGCACGCTCTGCCTCGCCTGCGTCGGCGCCTGCCCCGAAGGCGCGATCCTCGATCACCCGGCCTCGGAAGTGCCGCAGCTTCGCTTTATCGAGTCGCAGTGCGTGCAGTGCGGCCTTTGCGAAGCGACCTGCCCGGAGGACGCGATTACGCTAACGCCGCGGCTCGCGCTCACCGCCGAGGCGAAGCAGCCGCGCGTGCTCAATGAAGCCTCAATATTCAAATGCATACGCTGCGGCAAGGCGCTCGGCACCGACAAGATGGTCGGCAACATGCTGGCCAAGCTTGCCGGGCACTCGATGTTCGCGGCGCCCGGGTCGCTCGAGCGCCTGAAGATGTGCGCCGATTGCCGCGTGATCGACATGATGCAAAAGGAATTGAACGTGCCGGCGCCTGGCGGCCCGCCGGATGCCGCGTCGCCATGAGCCGGGTCTTCGCCGCCGCCCGCTAAGCTTGCCCCCATGGAACCCGCCGCCGCGTCCATTGCGACGATCGAACCGGAAGACCAGGCGCGCGCCGATTTCTACGCGCTGCTGGCCCGGCTCTATGCCGCCGGCCCGGACGCCGCGCTGCTGAAATCGATCGCCGCCGCCGACGAGCTGCAGGTCGATGACGGCAGTACCGAAGGCGAAGCACTGGCGGAAGCCTGGCGGATGCTGATCGCCGCCAGCACGGTGATGGATGCCGAAGCCGCGGCAACCGAATACGTCGACCTCTTCGTCGGCGTCGGTGCGAGCGAAGTGAGCCCCCATGCGTCGACTTTCGAGAAGGTCCCCGGGCGGCAGCCTCTGGTCGAGGTGCGCGCCACGCTCGCCCGCCTGGGATTGTCGCGGCAGCCGGGCAATCCGCTCTACGAGGACCACCTGGCCGCGGTCTTCGCGACGATGCGCGTGCTGATTACCGGCGTCGGCGCGGGTGCGTTTCCGTTCGACGAACAGCGCGAGTTTTTCGCCGTGCACGTCGACCCCTGGGTCGATTCATGTTGCGATGCAATAAAAAGATGCGCTATTGCTAATTACTACCAACGCGTTGCACAATTCACCAAAGCGTTCATGGCGATTGAACGTGACTCATTCGCCATAGGTTAGTCATCTGCGCCCATTCCACGTCACGAGTCTTTTTTGCGGAGGCAGCCATGCGTAAAACGCAGCGCAGCGATCGTCTCAACCCGGCCGCGCCCGCGACCAACGCTGCCCCCGGCACCAATCTCAAACGGCGTGGATTTCTGCTGGCGCTCGGCGCCGGCGGCGCCGGTGCGGCTGCGATTGCGGCGCAAAAAATCTCGCGCACGATTGAACCCGCAGGCACGGCTGCGGCACCGGCCGATGGCAAGGGCTACTCCGTGACCGAACACGTCCGGCGCTATTACCGCACGATGAAAGTGTAGGAGGAGGACGGATCATGCTGCTGACCAAAATACACGATGGTGCTTACGACGCCGCCAGCGCAGCTCGTCCACGTTTCCGCCGCATCGCGGGAGCTCGACTCCCGACGATGGACAGGCGGGCGTTTTTAAAGCGTTCGGGCCTCGTCGCAGGGGCCGGGGCGTTCGCCAGTCAGATCCCGTTCAACCTGATCGGCAAGGCCGACGCGGCCGCCGAATTCGGCACGACCAAGGTCGAGGTCAAGCGGACCGTCTGCACGCACTGCTCGGTCGGTTGCTCGGTCGACGCGACCGTCGAGAACGGCGTCTGGACGCGGCAGGAGCCGGTGTTCGATTCGCCGCTCAATCTCGGCGCGCACTGCGCCAAGGGCGCCTCGGTGCGCGACCACGGCATGCACGAGAACTCGCATCGGCTGAAGACGCCGATGAAGCTCGTCAACGGCAAGTGGCAAAAGCTCACCTGGGATCAGGCGATCAACGAGGTCGGCGACAGGCTGATCGCGATCCGCAAGGAATCGGGCCCCGACGCGGTGTTCTGGGTCGGCTCGTCCAAGCACAGCAACGAGCAGTCGTACATGATGCGCAAGTTCGTGTCGTTCTTCGGCACGAACAACATGGACCATCAGGCACGGATCTGCCATTCGACGACGGTTGCCGGCGTAGCCAACACCTGGGGCTACGGCGCGATGACCAACTCGTACAACGACATGCAGAACACCAAGTGCGCGCTCTACATCGGCTCGAACGCAGCCGAAGCGCACCCGGTGTCGCTGCTGCACATGCTGCACGCGAAGGAAACCGGTGCGCGGATGATCGTCGTCGATCCGCGCTTCACGCGCACCGCCGCCAAGGCCGACGTCTTCGTGCGGATCCGCTCCGGCACCGACATCGCTTTCCTGTTCGGCATGCTGCATCACATTTTCAAGAACGGCTGGGAAGACAAGCAGTACATCCACGATCGCGTCTACGGGATGGACAAGGTCCGCGAGGAGTGCATGACCAAGTGGACGCCGGACAAGGTCGAGGAAGTCACCGGCATTCCCGAGGCGCAGGTCTACAAGGTTGCCGAGATGATGGCCAAGAACCGGCCGTCGACCTTGGTCTGGTGCATGGGCCAGACGCAGCATACGATCGGCAACGCGATCGTGCGGGCGTCGTGCATCGTCCAGCTCGCGCTGGGCAATATCGGCGTGTCCGGCGGCGGCGCCAACATCTTCCGCGGCCACGACAACGTGCAGGGAGCGACCGACGTCGGCCCGAATCCCGACTCGCTGCCCGGCTACTATGGTCTCGCCACCGGCTCGTGGAAGCATTTCGCCGCGGTCTGGGGCGTCGACTACGAATGGATCAAGAAGCAGTTCGCGTCGCAAGCGATGATGGAAAAGCCCGGCATGACGGTGTCGCGCTGGATCGACGGCGTGCTGGAAAAGAACGAGCTGATCGACCAGGACAACAACCTCCGCGCGATCGTGTTCTGGGGCCACGCGCCGAACAGCCAGTCGCGCGGCAAGGAAATGATCGAGGCGATGAAGAAGCTCGACACGCTGGTCGTGATCGATCCGTATCCGTCGGCGACGGCGGCGATGGCGGCGATGGTGCGCAAGGACGGCGTCTACCTGCTGCCGGCGGCGACGCAGTTCGAGACCTCGGGCTCCGTGACCGCGTCGAACCGGTCGCTGCAGTGGCGCGAAAAGGTGATCGAGCCGATGTTCGAATCCAAGCCCGATCAGACGATCATGATGGCGTTCGCCAAGAAATTCGGCTTCGGCGACCAGTTCGTCGGCAAGCAGGCCGACGGCACGACCAAGATCAAGGTCATCAAGGACAAGGACGGCTGGGACGAGCCCGAGCCCGAGTCGATGCTGCGCGAGATCAACCGCGGCATGTGGACGATCGGCTATACGGGGCAGTCGCCCGAGCGCCTGAAGCTCCACATGAAGAACCAGGCGACGTTCGACGTGAAGACCTTGCGCGCCAAGGGTGGACCGTGCGACGGCGATTACTACGGCCTGCCGTGGCCGTGCTACGGCACGCCGGAGATCAAGCACCCGGGCTCGCCGAACCTGTACGACGAGTCGCACGCGATGATGGACGGCGGTGGCTGCTTCCGCGCCAACTTCGGCGTCGAGCGCGACGGCGTGAGCCTTTTGGCCGA
The DNA here is from genome assembly GCA_040005975.1 of Betaproteobacteria bacterium. Lineage (GTDB taxonomy): Bacteria > Pseudomonadota > Gammaproteobacteria > Burkholderiales > Casimicrobiaceae > PALSA-1003. The sequence continues at coordinate 9,858 of JBDTXW010000095.1, forward strand.
GGATGGGTCGTATCCGAAGGGCTCCGAGCTGACCACCGGCTATCCGGAGTTCGACCACGTGCTGATGAAGAAGCTCGGCTGGTGGGACGAATTGACCGACGCCGAGAAGAAGGCGGCCGAAGGCAAGAACTGGAAGACCGACCTGTCCGGCGGCATCCAGCGCGTCACGATGAAGCACGGCGTCCACTTCTGGGGCAACGCCAAGGCGCGCGCTATCGTATGGAACTTCCCCGACGGTATTC
>JBDTXW010000096.1:0-9959 GCA_040005975.1 Betaproteobacteria bacterium
GTCTTGCCGGTTATTTTGCCACGACGGCCAATGCCTTTCGAGTCGACGCAACGGTGGCGCATTCGCAGCGCGTCCGCGAGGCGTTCGAGAGGCTGCCAGCCGCCCTTCAGGGGTCTTGGGAAGACTACGTCGACGCAATTGCGACCGATGTCGACCGGCTTCCCGCAGTCCGGCAACATGGCGACTTCTCCGTGACCAACCTAGGCATGCACGGCGACGCCCTGGTGATTCTCGACTGGGAGGATTACGGCCGCGAATGCGTACCGGGTTACGATCTCGCCCTGCTTCTGCTTGCGCTGAACGACTTCAGCGCCGCGCGCGTTCGCGAGAATACGCTTGAAGGTGCGATGCATGCATGGATCCTGCATGCGGGCAGCGAGGGAACCGGCATACCGACGGCCCTGTTCCTCAGGCTTCTCCCGGCTTATCTCGCACTCACCATCCGTATGAAGGACGAAGCGATGTACGGGAATGCTCTGCGCTCGCGCGCGATCAACGCGCTGCCCGAAGCCCTCCGCGGAGTCACCGCGCAATACGGTGCGGGCGAGCGACAATGACCAGCGTACGTCGGGCTCTGGCGATCGCCCTGGCCGAAAACCAGATCACTTTCGCGCTTCAATTCGTCACGGCGGTGATCGTCGCGCGGCTGCTTTCCCCCAACGAGATCGGCGTGTATTCGATTGCCGTGATCACTCTGTCCGTTGCACACGTGGTCCGCGACTTCGGCGTCGTCGCCTATCTCGTCAAGGAGCCCGATCTGTCGGGTGAGAAGATCCGCGCAGCGTCTGCCATTACGTTTGCGATTTCCTGGGCTCTGGCTGCCTTGGTCTTTCTCGCGAGCTTCCCTGTGGCCAAGTTCTACAACGAGCCGCGTTTACTGCACCTTACGTGGGTGCTGGCCCTGAATTTCTTGATGATCCCGTTCGGAGCGGTCTCGATGGCGATTCTGCGCCGTGAACTGCAGATGGGGCGCATCTTCACGATCCGCGTTGGGAGCGCGTTCGCCAGCGCAACGACGGCGACTGCACTCGCAGCGCTCGGCTTCGGTCCAATGAGCCTCGCAATCGGCAACACCGTAAATACCGCCGTGACAATGCTCGGCGCACGCATTTTTCGACCCGCCTGGCTGCCGCTGATGCCCGCCGCACGCGGGGTGCGCAAGATCCTCACGTTTTCGGGCCAGATGCTCACCTCGGACGTGCTGCTCGAAGCATCCCGCGCTGCACCGGACGCCATTCTGGGCAAAGTAGAGGGGCCGTCTGCCGTCGCCCTGTTCGGTCGCGCCTCCGGTCTCGTCGATGTCTTTGCCCGGTTCATGAGTCAGGCGATGTGGTCGGTCACGTTGCCGTTTTTTTCGAGGGTGAAGCGCGAGGGCGGTGAAGTGGGACCGGCCCTGACGCAGGCGCAGGCCTATTTCGTCGGCGTCGCGTGGCCATTCTATGCGGTACTCGCATTTTCGGCGCATCCGGTCATGCTCACGCTCTTCGGCGATCAATGGGTAGCGTCGATTCCGGTCCTGCGCTGGATGACGGCGTTCGGCGCGGCGACGGCCGCTACGATGTTTGCCTCGACCGCCCTCATCGCCGCCAATCACGCCGGGCGCGAGGTGCGGATGACGGCCAAGGTGCATATGCTTCGCATCGGGGTGATCGCCACAACGGCACCGTTCGGTATCGTGCCGCTGGCGATCGGACTCTCGGGCGCTTCGATCGTCGAGATCATCATCGTGACCTTCGAGATCCGCCGCACGCTGGCCATTTCCATTTACGCGCTAGCCCGCATTTACGCGCAGGCAGCGCTCCTCACCGCCTGGAGTGCGCTACCCGCGCTCGCGCTCGTTCTTGTCGAGCGCATGGAAGCGCTGCGGCTGCCAGGCTTGCTGGCGCTGGTTGCCGCATCGACCGCAGCGTGGCTGTCCGGTCTGTTCCTCGTTCGCCATCCACTGGCCAAAGAAGTAGTCACCCTTGCCGGGCGGTTCGGACTTCGTCGACGATAGACGTCGGCGTCGGCGCCGGGTACGCGGCCGGACAAGCCCGGAGTCGGATCATGGCTTCCGGGCAATAAGAATGCAGTCGGGCGCGAACGGTGCCCAGAGCCGATGCCGAAAGGCGCGCTCGGCGAGCCTTGCGCCACGGCTGTTGAGCGCGTTATCGGTCCGCAGCCGGGCGCGCATGACCCAAACCCCGATCGGACGCACCGCTACGATGCGCAAGCCCTGGTCGCGGAGCATGCGGGCGATCTTCCAATAGCTCAGGTCCATCTCATGTGCGCGCCCGCTGATGCCCTGCATCAGCGCCCCTATGGCGTGCGGGTTGCGATGACTGTTGATCACGAGGTGGCCGCCCTTGCGCATCAGACCGCTTATGACGCGCAACGCAGCGGTGCGCAGCTCGTGCTGGGCATTGCCGAAGAAACGAAACGAGGTGATCAGATCGAACTGGCCGAGATCGATCGCTTGCTGAGCCAGATCGGCGCACACGAAACGCGTGTCGGGGCACTTTGCGCGAGCTGCGCCGAGCATGCTCTCCGAGATGTCGACGCCGATCGACTCGGTCATCATCGGGGCGACGATGGCGGTGATCCTTCCGGTTCCGCATGCGAAATCGAGGTAGCGTCCGCTGCCGCCGGTCAGACGCGGAACCACATCGCGCAAATATTCGGCCTCGCATTTGGCCATGTAGGCGTCGAAGGGTTGTGCGGCGATCGTGCCATCGTACGTATCACCCTTGGCGAGATGACTGTCCCGGTAGTCCATCGGAAATCCTTTGCGCCCGCGTTAGGGCATGGCGTGGCTGATCACATAACGAAACTTGCCCGAGCGCTCGGGCTCGATCGCATCGACGCGCTCGATGTTCACCTCAACATCCGCTCCCAGCCGCGCCCTGAACCCGTCCCGGATGCGCGCTTCCAGCGCCGGCAGCAGGTCCGGCCCGGGGACGATTTGCACCCGCACCCGTTGCCTCGATTCCTGGACGATCTTGAACGAAGCGATACCCGGCAGGTCGCGCAGGACGTATATCAGCGCGAGGCCGTGCATGACGGTTCCGTCGGCTGCGATCACAAAATCGGTGCTCCTCCCCTGAATCTGTTCCAGCAACGGCAACCCGCGCCCGCATGCGCACGTGCGCTGCGCGAGGACACCCACGTCGCCGGTGCGATAACGGATGAACGGAAAGTGGCGCGTCGCGAGGTGCGTCACGACGATCTCGCCCGGCTCGCCGTCCGCCAGGACCTCGCCGCGAGGGCCGACGATCTCGACAATGACGTCCTCCGCGCTGATGTGCATCCCACCGCGTGGGCACTCGTGCGCAATAAAGCCGGCGTCGCGTCCGCCGTAGCCGTTGGCTACCGGACAACCAAACGCGATTCCGATCAATTCGCGCTGGTGATCGTAGAGCATTTCCGACGTGACGAACGCGACGCGAATACCGACGTCGTCCAGGCGTTGCCCACCCGCCTTGGCGTGCGCCGCGACCTTCGCGAGTACCGACGGATAGCCGAAGAGCATACGCGGACGCCGCGCGCGAATCTCGGCGACGAACCGGTCGAGACTGGTGAGCGACATGTCGAACGCGGGCAGGAGCTTGGTGCGCAGCAAGCGATCGCGCACCGATCGCAACCGGTCCTGCGCGCCGAGCTCGATGGGCGAGCCCCATAATACGATCTCGGTGTCTCCGATATCCACGCCCCACCAGCGCGTCGCACGCCATTTGGCGGCCACATCGTGGCTGACCCGGCCCTTCCCGATATAAAAGACGAGGGGCTCTCCGCTAGATCCGCCGGTGTTGTAGCGCCGCAGCGTCGGCGCGTCGTCGGCCTTGAGCGCGTCGGTATTGGCGCGTATCAATGTCTTGGTCAAGAAAGGCAGCTTCGCAAGATCATCTATGGCGCGCACCGTCGAAGGATCGAAGTTCGCTTCGTCGAATACGCGTCGATAGTACGGGACATGCCGGTGGGCGTCGGTGAGCAGCGAGCGCAAGCGGCTCACGCGCTGGGCATCCAGCTGCGCGCGCGGCCACCACTGGCTCCTTTCGAGCTCGCGCCGGCGCTTTGCGCTCGAATGACCCTTCAACCGCTCATGCAGCGGAAAGAGCAACCCGGCAACGAAGCGAGTCCATGGATCTCCGCGGGCGCTCATGTGGCGCAATGATTCAGTGACGGCACACCGATCGCGCGGGCATACACGCCGAAGAGTCGCGGTTTTACCTGCGCCCAGGTATAGCTCGCCGCGCTTTCGGTGCCCGCCTGGGCGAGAGCGTGCGCGAGCCGCTGATCCGCGAACACGCGAAGTGCAGCCGCCGCCATGGCCGCGGGGTCGCGAGGCGCTACCAGCAGCGCGTTCCTCGCATCGGTCACCAGGTGCGGAATGCCCCCGACGTTGGTCGTCACGATCGGAACCGCGCTTGCCATCGCCTCGAGGAGCGAGATCGGCATGTTGTCGGCAGTCGAGGGATTGAGCAGCAGGTCGGCGCCCCGGTACAGCTCGGCGATATGTTCGTTGTCGATGCGTCCGGTGAAACGCACGCTGGCCGCGATTCCAAGCGCCTGTGCCAATTGCTGGAGTTCGGCCAGCCGCGGCCCGGAACCCGCGACCGCCAACGTCGCGTCGGAATGTACGCGGCGGATTTCTGCGAATGCACGCAGCGCCGTCGGAATGTCGTAGATGTCCTCCAGATTGCGGGTCACGATGATCCGGCGGCTCGCCGCGCGCGGCGGCCCCGGATGAAATCGGGAAAGATCGACGATATTGGACACGATCTCCGCCGTGACGCCGAATTGCTCGAATACCCGTTGCAGAAACCCGGAGGGCACGATGACGGCAAAGGCGCGGCGCAACGTGGGCCTCACCCAGAAGGCTTGCCGGCCGAGAAATGCCTCCGCCTCGCCACCGCGATAGTTGATCACGACGGGTACGCCGCGAAGCCGTGCAATCCACACGGCAGGCGCCGCACAGAGATGCCACGCCCAGCCGGAGTTGGCCATCACATGGAACAGATCGACGCGCCCCGCGCAACGCCAGAGCCGCAGCAGATAAGGCACGAGCCGGAAGACGGCGCGCACCCCGCGCAGCGTTCCGACACAGGTCGGCCGATAGGGTGCATTGACTTGCACGATTTCCACCGCGATCGCCGAATCGGTCAGAAGCCCGGCGAGTTGACGCGTCTGGTTGGCCATGCCGCCCGATGGCGGCGGCAGCGGCCCCACCAGCCCGATCGAAATCAGCTTACCCGGATCCACGGGGAGCTCCGACGCCGTGTCCAACCAGGATGAGCTGCGCCGCGAGCGTTGCCAGGAGGATGAGTGTCAAAATGGCAAGAATTACGAGTTGCCGACGCAGTGAGCGGAGGTGGCGGACCTGGTTGACATTTTCAGGTGTCTCGTAGATGCGAATGCCTGGCGTCACCCCGATGATGCTGGCGGCAATCTGACCTAAAACCTTGGACACCCTTCCTGCGGCGCCTACGAGCGGATGCGCATAATAGCTGAAGACCGCGTTACCTCCGAGTAAGTACCATTGGTGAACACCGCGATGATAGTACTCAAGCGCTTTCTCGCGGTGTACAAAACCCTGCCGACCAGGTCCGTTGGGCCGCATGCATACCGCATCGAGCGAAGCCAGGAGCGCCTCGCGACATTCAAGGACTCCGATAGGTTCTCCGCTTTCCGGATCGATTACGTGGAAATTATTGAATACATCAAGGAACAGCCATTTGCCGCGTTGACGGTCGTACACTTCGACCACCGTATGGCCATGACCCCCGAATCCGTCGAATGAGAACGCCCACTGACGGGCTGTCAATCCCGCTGTGTGCGCGAGCGCGAGATAGATCTTGACGAAGTCCGCGCAGTACCCGTAGCCGTTCTGGATTGCCCGATAGGTGGTTAACAGGTCGGCGCGTACGGGGCCCAAGTATTCGACGCGTTTGATCAAATGAGTGGCGAGCGCGAGCGCCTTGTCCCAATCACCACTCAAATCGTCCAGCTTGAGGGCGGCCACGATCTCACGAAACTCGGGCGTCGCCGGCAAACGCTCGGCCTTGAATCCGGCCGGGAACTGCGGCGGCGCCCAGTCGAAATCTTCAGGTCTTCCCGACGCGAGCAACAGGGCATTGCGCATGCGCACTGCCTCGGTTACTGGATGAGCTCGCCACAGGACGTAGGCGATGATGCCGGCAACTGCAAGGAGATTGGCGGCAATGCCGATAGTCATCGCCTCACCAGCACAGTCCAACGTATTGTCCACGCAGTGCCGTGCAGTCGCCGATGTTGATCAGATCGATGATCGTCTGCTCCGGCCGCGCATGTTGCGCAAGCGCGGCAACGACTTCCGGTGCGCCGAGGCCGACGACGAGCACATCGGACCCGGCGATCACCGCCGCGATATCGTTATGGATCAACGAGCCGATGTGCGGCAGATGCTGTTCGATGTAACGGCGGTTGGCGCCAAGCAGGTTCGACAGATGCACTTCCGGATCGTAGACCAGGATGGTGCAGCCCTTGCCGATAAAGTGCTCCGCCAGCAGGACCATCGGGCTTTCGCGCAGATCGTCGGTGCCGGTCTTGAACGAGAGCCCGATCATGCCGATCCTGCGCTTGGCCGTCGCGGCCACTTTGGCAATCGCGAGATCGATATGCGCCCGATTGGAGCCCGAAATCCCGGCCTGCATCGGCAATTCGACGTCGTGCATCTTGGCCAGATGCATCGTGGCGCGGAGATCCTTCGGCAGGCACGAGCCGCCGAAGGCGAATCCCGGCTTCAGATACGCGGGCGAGATGTTGAGCTGGCGGTCCTTGCATACCAGGTCCATCACCTCGAAGGGATCGACGCCCAGCGCTTCGCACAGACGCGCCGTCTCGTTGGCGAAGGTGATCTTCAGCGCGTGAAAATTGTTGCAGGTGTACTTGGCCATTTCCGCCGCGCGGATCGAGGTGACAAGGAACTCGCAGGGCAGATGGCCGAAGAGCTCGCGCAGCCTTGCGGCAGACTCGGGCGCGTTCGCGCCGACGACGGTGAACGGCGGCTTGTCGTAGTCCCGGATCGACGTACCTTCGCGCAGAAACTCCGGCTGAAAGCAGATGTGGAAATCGACGCCGTCCTTCTTGCCGGACTCCGCTTCGATGATCGGTCGCAGCACGTCCTCGACGGTGCCGGGCACGAGCGTCGAGCGGAACACGAATACGTGGGCCGCCGGCTTGGCGCGCATCGCGGTGCCGAGGTCATGGGCGAGGCGCAGCATCGCCGTCTGGTCCTGGCTCCCGTTCGGCGCCGATGGCGTGCCGACGCAGATCAGCGAGACGTCGGTATCCAGCACTGCCTGGCGCGTGTCGCTGCTGACCGAAACCCTGCCACTCGCGACCGTATCGGCCATCAACTGCACCATGCCCTCTTCGACCACCGGCGTCCGGCCGGCGGCGATCAGGTCGAGCTTGGCCGGGTCGACGTCGACACCGACGACGCGATGCCCGTCGCGCGCGAGACAGGCGAGCGAGACTGCGCCCACGTAACCGAGGCCGAAGATGCTGATGTTCAAACTAGGGCTCCTGCGGTTGCACGCGATTCGCGCGACAACTGAGCCCGTTTCGCGAGACAGCGCTCGATGATGCCGTCCAGCCGCTGCATCGACTTGTCCCAGGAATGATGGGAAAGCATGCGGGCGCGGCCGGCGTGCGACAGCCGTTGGCGCTCGGCCGGATCGTCGAGGATGTGCAGGATCGCCGTGGCGTATTCGGCAGGCGATGACGCGGTCAGAAAGTGTTCGGGGTCGGTGGCGTCGACGCCGCCGGCCGCAATCCGGCTGGTCACGACCGGAACCCCGCTAGCCATCGCTTCGAGTATCTTGTTTTGCGTGCCGCGCGCGATGTTGAGCGGTGCGATCATCAGCGCCGACCGGTGCAGATACGGCCGCACGTCGGCCACCGAGCCGGTGACGCTGACGCCGGGAAGCTCTGCCAGTCGCTGCACCGCGGGCGATGGATCGGCGCCGACGATCAGCAGCTTAAGCGCGGGCCGCTGTGCCTTGAGCAACGGCAGCGTCCGGCTGCAGAAATCGAACATGCATTCCTGATTCGGGTAGTAGTCCATGCGGCCGACGAAGGCGATCGTATCGGCATCGTGGGGCTGTCCGCCCGGAGCAAAATATTCGCTGTCGACGCCGTTCGGAAACCAGTCCGATGCGACGCCGGTGCCGTAGCTCTGCAGCGTTTCCCACTCGGCCCGCGTCGTTGCCGTGCAGAGGTCGAAGCGGCGGGCAAGGCGCCTTTCGGCACGCTCCATCTTGGCGCCTTCGAGGCGGTAGCCGAGCGACAGCGGAAACGGCTTGAAGCGCGCGTACTCGAGCCACTTCTGCGAGTCCATGTCGCCGAAGTCGAGAATCTTCGAAGTGCCATGGACGTTCTCGACATAGGGCGCGACCGAAGAGCAATGCACGAAGACGAGGTCGAAGCGCTCGCTGGCAAGCAATGCATCGATGCGGCGCGCAAGCCGGGGGGAATAAAAGTAGCCCATCGACGACGGCGTGGCTGTCGGAAGCCGCAGCAGCATCCGCAGTGCCTGTATCGGATTGCGCACGCGCCCGATCTCGTAGTGCGCGCAGTGCGCCGCCAGGCCCTCGCCTTCCTTTGCTTCCTCGGCTGATCGGGCGATCGAAGCGACATGGACCTCGTGCCGCGCGGACAGATGGCGGATCATGTTGAACGGGCGGATCTTCCCGCCGCGCTTCGGCGGAAACGGGAAGCGATGGCAGACGTAAAGGATCTTCACTGCGTCACCGCCTTGAGTTCGTCGGCCACGTCGGCCGGTGCGCGGCCATCGAGATACATGCGCGCCCATATTTCGAGGTTCAGCAGTGACAGCAGCCGGTCGGTTCCATCCAGCCGGTTGGCGCCATGAGCCTCGATCAACGCAGCAATCTCCGGCGGCCGGAACAGCCCACGCGCCTCGATCGATTCGGGGGACAGGACCTCGCGCAACAGCGGCGCGAGCTCGCCCTTGAGCCAGGCGCCCATCGGCGTGCCGAAGCCCCGCTTCTTGCGCTCCAGGATGTCGGGCGGCAGTACGTCCTGCAGCGCGGCCTTGAGCGCGTGCTTGAGCCGGCCGCCGCGTATTTTCACCTCCTGCGGCATTCGCGCCGCCAACTCGACCAGCTCGTGGTCGAGCAGGGGCACGCGGCACTCGAGCGACACCGCCATGCTCATCTTGTCGGTAAGCAGCAGCAGGTCGTCGGGTAGCTGCGTTTGCGCGTCGACCATCAGCATCTGGTTCAACTCGTCGCTGCCGGTCGCCGCAGCGAATGCGTCGGCAAGGGCGTCGTGCTCGCCGTGGCGCGGTTCGCGCAGCAGCGCTGCCGCGGCGTCATTCGGAAAAACCTGGACGTACGAGCGATAACGTTCATCGAACGGCAAGCCAGCCGTCGACAAGAAGCCCTTGGCTAGACGCAGGGCGTTGAGCAGCGGCGAATGCCGGTCGCCGGGCAATTTTTCGCCCAGCACCGACACCGCGCGACGCAGGCCCGTGGGCAGCCGGTCGAAATAGGCCTGGTAATGGCTGCCCAGATAGCGCCGGTAGCCGCCGAATAGCTCATCACCGCCGACGCCGGAAAGAATGACGGTGACGTCGCGCCGCGCAAATTGCGAAACCAGATAGGTGGTGATGAACGCGGTGTCGGCAATCGGCTCGTCCATTTGCCACAGCAGTTGGGGCAGCAACGCGGCGACGTCGGGCCGGACGAGGATCTCATGGTGCTCAGTGCCGAAGCGTTGCGCTATCTTTCGTGCATACGGAAGCTCGTTGTAATACGCCTCGGCCTCGCCGCCCCCGAAACCGATCGCGTAGGTCTTGACCGGGCGATCGCTGTGCGCCGCCATGAAGGCGACGACGGCGCTCGAGTCGACGCCACCCGACAGGAACGCGCCGATCGGCACGTCGCTCACCATCTGCATGCGCACCGATTCCTCGAGCC
>JBDTXW010000097.1:0-9902 GCA_040005975.1 Betaproteobacteria bacterium
CGCGACGGCGATCGCCAGCAGCCACATGCGCATCCGGCGCCAGTCGCCGACGTGCACGACATCGGTGATGGCCCCCATCGTGCAGAAATTGACCCGGTTCGCGACGGCGCCGAAGACGAAGGCGAGCGCAAAGGCGAGCCACGCGACGAGCGCGGGAAGATGACTCACGTCCTGCATCGACGGCGATTATCGCATGCGGTCGAGAGCGGCCATCCCGGTTAACCCCGATGCGCCGGCACCGGCGTTTACAGTACTGACCCGCGACCCGTGCGCGCGGCAAACAGGAGAAACTCATGAAGCGAATCGGAAATGTTCTGGCGACGCTGATCGCGACGGTCGCCGGCGCGTCGTTGCTTGCCGCCTGCGCCAGCGTCGAGGCGCACTGGCCCTCGGAGCCCGCCGCCGTCGAGGTCTACGACCGAACCGAGGGCCGCCTGCTTCCGACCTACACCCACCAAGGGCGGCGCTACGTCGTCGGCAAGCCGGGCAACGAATACGCCATCCGCGTGCGCAACCAGAGCGGCGGGCGGGTGCTGGCGGTGATGAGCGTCGATGGCGTCAATGCGATCTCGGGTGACACCGCATCGCCGGCGCAGACCGGTTACGTGCTCGCGCCGTACGAAAGCGCCGACATCGCCGGCTGGCGCAAGAGCATGTCGAACACCGCGGCGTTCTACTTCACGACACTGCCCGATTCGTACGCCGCGCGCACCGGCAGGCCGGACAACGTCGGTGTCATCGGCGTCGCGGTGTTCCGCGAGCGGCAGCGCCCCGTCGCGCAGCAGCAGCTGGAACGGCGTGAAGCCGCGCGCGACGCCGCCGAGCCGATGGCCAAAGCGGCCAAGCCTGCCTCCGGCGGCGCACTCGCCTCGGACGCCGCCGCCGCGCCGCAGCCGAGCCTCGGCACCGGTCACGGCCGCGATGAATCGTCGTACGCGAGCTACACGCAATTTGAGCGCGCCAGCGCGGCACCCGACCAGACGATCACGATCTACTACGACTCGTACCAGAATCTGCTGGCGCAGGGCGTGCCGGTCGGCGTTCCTCGCGTCGCGCGGTGGCAGCCCGATCCGTTTCCCGATCGCGGCCGCTTCACGCCGGACCCGCGCTGACTCGCGGCAATCGGCAGACATCCCGGCAATGCGCTGCGGCCGGCCATCGGCGCCGGCCGTGGCTTTTTCATGCAGCGATTCTCGCGCCGGCCTTCTTACGCTGGCGCGAGGTTGTTGCGCCGGCAAGCCGCGGGCATACTTTCCCGGCCATGCGCGCCGGCGCCGACTCCCGCGATGAAGACCTGATGCTCGCCTATGCAGGCGGCAATGCCGCGGCTTTCGACCTGCTCTACGCGCGGCACAAGGGCGGCGTCTATCGCTATCTGCTGCGCCAGTGCCGCGACACCGGCATCGCCGAGCAACTGTTCCAGGACGTATGGATGAATCTGATCCGCGTGCGCGCCACGTATCTGCCCAGCGCCAAATTCGCGACCTGGCTGTACACGCTCGCCCACAACCGGCTGATCGACCACCATCGCGCCAGCGGCCGTGTCACACTGGTGTCCACCGATGACGGAACGCACGGCGAGGTCGTCACCTCGCTGCCCGCGAGCCGCCGGAACGAACCCGAATCGCGGGCGGCCAATCGCGAGCTCGGCGCGCGGCTCCAGGCTGCGGTTGCCGCGCTGCCGGCCGCTCAGCGCGACGCTTTCCTGCTGCAGCAAGAGGGCGGCCTGACGCTCGAGGAAATCGCGGCGCTGACCGGCGTCGGCGCCGAAACCATCAAGAGCCGATTGCGCTACGCCACGGCGAAACTACGCATCGAGCTCGCCGACCTGCGCGGCGAGCTGCGCGAGGACACCGGATGAATCCCGGCGACGATCATCGCGACCGCGAACTCGACGCGGCATGGCGCGCCGCCAGCCGCGACGAGCCACCGTCCGCGCTCGACGCGGCGATCGCTGCCGCGGCGCGGCGCGCGGTCAACGCCGGACCGCGGCCCGCGCACGCGCCCCGCGCGTGGTGGCCGGTCGCCGCCGCGGCGGTGGTGGCCATCGTCGGCATCGGCATCGTCGAGATGACGCCGCCGGAAGAGGTGACGCCGACGGCGATGACGCCTGCGCCTGCGCCGGCCCTCGTTCCGGCAGCGGCCCCGCCCGCCACGGCGGAACCTTCACCGCGGCAAGACACCACGGGCAGCGACCGCGCCGCGTCACACGAGACGCGAGAGCGTGCCCCGTCCCGCTCCACCGAACCCGCGCGCAAAGCCGTGCGCGCGTCGCCGTCAAGCCGAGCCGGCGCAGTGCCGTCCGCCCCCGAGGCGGCGGGCGCAGCCGCCAAACCGGGCCATCCGTTTCCCGCCCTGCCGTCCGATGCGAGTCCCGGGACGAACGAATCGACGCCGGCCGCGCTGTCGGCCGATCGTTTCGCCGCCGCGCCGGCCGCGGCGCAAGCGCGGCAGGAAGCCGCGGCGACGAGCGTCGGCGCGAGCGCGCAGCAGGCACCGGCACCGCCGGCCGAAGATCGACGCAAGACTGCGCCGGCGGGCGCGGCAGGCGTGCTCGCGGCGCGCAGCGAACCGGCAGCGTCGAACGCGCCGGCGGCGGTTGCCAAGCGCGCGCAAGCCGACCAAGCGGCGCCGGCTGATACGCAGCCGCTGACGGTCGACGCATGGATCCGGCTGATCCGGCGCCTCAAAACGGAAGGCAAAAACGATCTGGCGGCGAAGGAGCTCGCCGCGTTTCGCGCCCGCTACCAGGAGCGCGCCGACACCCTGCTCCCCGCCGATCTGCGCGAGGCCAAACCCTAGGCGAAGCGCTGGCGCGCCGCAGCGCGCAAGACGCGAGGCTGAGCTTTGGGCGAAGCTAGAGCGCCGCGGCGCGCGAGCGCAGAAGCTTCTTGATCGGTGCCGGCAGCGCAGCGCCGCCGGCGTCGGCCAGCGGCAGCCACAACAGTCCCGGCTCCTCCGCGCGCCGCGGCCAGCGCCGCACCGCGCAGCGCAGCGGCTCGAGTGTCAGCCGGAAATGCGTGAAGCCATGCTCGATCGAAGGCAGCGCGGCGCCCGGCGTAACGTCGGCGGCGAAACGGGTGCGGCAATGCGCCGCCGCGTCGGCGCCGGTGACGAGCTCCGGCAGACTCCACAGTCCCGGCCAGATGCCAACGTTCGGCCTGCGCTCGAGCAGCACTTCGCCGTGCCGCTCGAGCAGCAGCACGGTGGTCGCGCGCTGCGGCAGCGGCTTTTTCGCGCGCCGGCCCGGAAGCTCGCCGATCCGACGCTCGCGCCGGGCGACGCAATCCGCGGTGACCGGGCAGACCTCGCAACGCGGCCGGGTGCGCAGGCACACGGTCGCGCCGAGATCCATCAGCGCCTGCGTATAGGTTTCGATGCCGCGCGGAGGCAGCAGCCCCTCAGCGCGCGCCCAGAGCGCCCGCTCGACCGATGCATCGGCGGCCACGCCCCCGATGCCCGCATGGCGCGCGAGGACGCGCTTGACGTTGCCGTCGAGGATCGCGCCGCGCGTGCCGAACGCAAAGGCCGCGATCGCCGCGGCGGTCGAACGGCCGATGCCGGGCAGCGCCGCGATCGCCGCCACCTCGCGCGGAAAAACGCCGGCGTGCTCCGCCACGATCACTTGCGCGGCGCGATGCAGCAGATGCGCGCGCCGGTAATAGCCCAGTCCGCTCCAGTGCTCGAGCACGCGCTCGATCGGCGCGGCGGCAAGGCTCGGCGCGTCAGGAAACGCCGCGATGAACCGTTCGAAATACGGGATGACCGTCGCGACCTGCGTCTGCTGCAGCATGACCTCGGACAGCCAGATGCAATACGGATCGCGCGTGTTTTGCCATGGCAGATCGCGGCGTCCTGCCTGCTGCTGCCATGCGATCAGCGCGGCCGCGAAGCGCGTCGTCGACGCGTGCGGCGAACGCGCTCGCGTCGGCGGGCCGCCGGTCACCTTGCCGACAAGCGCTGCCGCGCCTTGGTCGCCGCTTCCGAGGTCGGGTACTTCGCGACGACTTCTTCGAGCGTTCGCCGGGCCGCCGGCACATCCCCCAGCTCGACCTGGCAGCTCGCGATGTTGAGCAGTGCGTCGGGAAGTTTCTGGCTGTCGGGATAGGTCGCGATCAGCTGCCGCTGCGTCGCGATCGCGGCGCGGAATTCGCGCTGCGCGTACTGCGCGTTGCCGGCCCAGTACATGGCCGACGGCGCGAGCGGGCTCTTCGGATAGTTGCGGATGAACGCCTGGAAACTCGCGACCGCGGCGCCGAAATTGCCGCTCTTGAATTGGTCGAGCGCGGCGTCGTAGCCCTTCTGCTCGGCCGCGGGATCGGCGGTCGCTGCCGGCGGGCCCGGCGTTGCCGCCGGCGCCGGCGCCGCCGCGTCGCCTGAGGCGGGCGGCGCGCCAGGCGCGCCCGGGCCGCCTTCGAGCCGGCGCACGCGGCTGTCGAGATCGAGGTACAGATCGCGCTGCCGCTTTTGCGCCTGCTCGAGCTCGTAGCTCAACACTTCGTATTGGCCGCGTAGCTTGGCGATGTCGCTCTTGATCTGCTCGACGTCGCGGAACAGGTCGGCCAGCCCCGCGCCCTTCGCTTCGAGCGCCTCGACGCGTTGCGCCAGTGTTCGCTCGATCTGGTCGACACGGTTTTTCAACTCGTCGACGCGACGGCGCGCCTCGTCGTCATCGAACAGCGCGCCGCGCGCCGGTATCGCGAGTTGTGCGGCGAACAGCAGGACGGCGAGCGGCGCGAGCCTCGCCTGGAGTGCGGAACGCCTCAAGGGTCAGTCGCCGCGATACCCGATGTCATCGCGCCGGTTCTCGGCCCACGCCGATTCGTCATGTCCGGGATTTTTCGGCTTTTCCTTGCCGAAGCTGACGGTGTCGATCTGCGCCTCGGTCGCACCGGACAGCAGCATCATGCGCTTGGCCGCATCAGCACGACGCTGGCCGAGCGCGATGTTGTATTCGCGGCTGCCGCGCTCGTCGGTGTTGCCTTCGATCGTCATGCGCGCGTCGCGATTGGCCTGCAGATATCGCGCATGCGCCTCGAGCAACGACTTGTAGTCATCCTTGATCACGTAGCTGTCGAAATCGAAATAGACGCTGCGCTTGGACAGGACGCTGCCCGGATCCTTGAGCGGATTGGTCCCTCGCGCACCCTGCGCGGTGCCGGCGACCGACCCCCCGGCCGCTCCGGACGTCGCCGCGCCCGGTGGGGTCGTGGTCAGGTTGCGTTCATCGACTGGCGCGCCGCCCGGTTCCTTTGGCGTTGTCGAACACGCGGCGAGCAGCAATGCTGCCACTAAACCGATCAGCGATTTGGTCATGGGTTCTCCTTTGTCGTTGTTGCGAATGCGAGCGGACCTACTTTTGCAGCGGACCCCATGCGGGTTCGCGCACATCACTCGCTGTTGCGGTCAGCCTCTGCTTGACGCGACCGTCGCTGGAGACCGCGGCCAATATACCACGGCCTCCGACTTCGGATGCGTAGAGGATCAGCTTGCCGTTCGGTGCGAGGCTGGGCGATTCGTCGAGACTGCCCTGCGTCAGAATCTGCACCTGCCGCGTCGCAAAATCCTGCAAGGCGACATTGAGCCTCCCGCCGTCGCGGCGCACGAACACGAATCCCTTGCCGTCGGGCAGAAAACGCGGCGACACGTTGTAATTGCCGTCGTACGTCATCCGTTCGATTGCCCCGCCCCCCAGAGTCAGGCGATAGATCTGCGGGCTGCCACCGCGATCCGAGGTGAACAGTATCGACCGGCCGTCGGGCGCGAAGTTCGCTTCGGTGTCGATGCCGGCCGAGGTGGTCAGGCGCTGCGCGTTGCCGCCGTCGGCGCCGACCAGGTAAATCTGCGAGTTGCCGTCCTTGGAAAGCGTCACGGCGAGCTTGGTCCCGTCGGGTGACCATGCCGGCGCGCTGTTGCTGCCGCGAAAATTGGCGATCAGCTGCCGCGCGCCGGTCGTCAGCGATTGTACGTAGACGACCGGCTTGCGGTTTTCCAGCGACACGTAGGCAATGCGAGTGCCGTCGGGCGACCACTCGGGCGAGAGCAGCGGCTCCTTCGACGTGACGATTGACTGTGGATTGAAGCCGTCGGCATCGGCAACCAGCAACTCAAAGCGCGTGCCCTGCTTGGCGACGTAAGCGATGCGCGTGCTGAACACGCCGATGTCACCGGTCAGCTTTTCGTAGATGACGTCGGCAATGCGATGGGCGGTGGCGCGAAACTGCGCCGGCGGCACCGCGTAGCTGAACGAGGCGAGCTGGGTCTGCTTGACGGCATCGAGCAGCGCAAAGCGGACTTCGACGCGGCCGTCAGGCAGCGCCCTCATGCTGCCGACGACGACGGCGTCGGCGCCACGTCCGGTCCAGTCACCGTAGCGGACCTCCTCGGCCCGCGCCGGCCGCGGCACGACCCCGCCCGGATCGACCAGCCGGAACAGGCCGCTGCGCGACAGGTCCGCGCCGACGACGCCGGAGACACCTAGCGGATAGTTGGACTCGCCGGCGAACGGAACGATCGCGATCGGAATCGTCGTTGCGCCGCCGCCGATGATCTCGATCGTCAGCTGCGCGTGCGCGCTGAAGGCTGCCGCACAGCAGAATGCGAACAGGATGCGCAGCAATCGGGTCATCGGGATACGAGTCTCGAGAATGCAGTGGAATTGCCGGTGCGGTGCGAAAGCTGCTGGTGCCCACGCTGCCCTTAGACGACAGCGCGGAGGCCGTGCAGTGATTATAACGAACGCGCGGGCGCAACCGGGTCAGCGCGTCAATGCGCCGGCGATTCGATGCGCACTGTCGAGTCGAGCCCCAATGCATCGCGCAGCCGGTCGGCGGCCCGGCTTGCCTCCTCCCTCGTCGAATAGGGTCCGACATAGACCCGATACAGGCCCGAATCCTGCCGGACTTTTGGTTCGACGCCGAGAGTCCCCGTTTGGTTCGCCAGCCGGCCGACAAATTCCTGTGCGTTCGCATAGTTGGCGAACGCGCCGAGCTGGGTGACGTACCCACCCCGTTCCTGGCCGATCGGCAGCGCGATCGCCGGCACCATCTCGATTTCGGCCACCGGCGGCAGCGGAACGCCGAGCTGCGGCGGCGCCGCGGTGGGCAAAATGCTTTCGACCTCGACTTCGCCGCTGCCTCTTTGCGCGATGCCCAGCCGATAAGCCGCCGCGTACGACAGATCGATGATGCGTCCCGGATGAAACGGACCGCGGTCGTTGACCCGCACGATGACGCTCTTGCCGTTGGCGAGATTGGTCACCCGCGCATAGGAAGGAAGCGGCAAGGTCGGGTGCGCCGCCGTCATCGCGTACATGTCGTAGGGCTCGCCGGTAGCCGTTTTTTGCGCGTGAAACTTGCGGCCGTACCACGACGCGAGTCCGCGCTCGCGATAGCTGCGCAGGCTCGTCGCCGGGACATAGTCATGGCCGAAAACCGTGTACGGCCGGTTGGCGAAGCGGTGCAGCGGCTCGATTCTCGGCGCCGCGTCAGCGATGGCGTCGAGGTTGTCCGGCGGATTGGCCCCCGGACCGTCGTCCTGGTAGTAGGCGCCCGGCCGCGGCGCCGGGACCGCCGGTGCGGGCGGCTCGCGCTGGAGCGGCGGCGCGCAGCCGACAACGAGGCTGGCCCATACCGCGATGACCGCCGCGCGCCGGCAGCCGAGCGCGCTTTGACCGGGGGAAAGCCGCGACATATAGTCGCGAATTATACGTCGGCATCGAACGACCACTGCGCACACTGGTGGTCGTCGTGCGCCCGGAGGCGGCGTGAAAAAGACTGCGCTCTTTGCCGGCATCGCTCTGGCCGGCGCCGTGGTGGCGCTGGTGCTGGCGTTGCGCGCGACGGGCAAGGCGGACACGCCCGGCTTTTTCGGCCTGGGCACGCTGCTGGCCGACATTAACCTCACGCTCGAGCTCCTGCTCGTCGCCGGCCTGACGTTGGGCATGATGCTGGCGCGCCGTGGCAGCATCGAGGCGCACCGCATCAGCCAGACGGCATGGGTGCTGGTCAATGCCGCGCTGGTCGCGTTGATCATGGTTCCCTCGATCCGCACGTTCAAGCTCGCGCATCTTTCCGATCTCACCAACGTTGGCAACCTGATCATCGTCGTACACGCGACGATCGGCACGCTGACACTCCTCGCGGGGCTGTGGCTGGTGCTGCAGATGAACGATATCCTGCCCGCACGCGTGCACATCCGCGGCTGGAAGACGCTGATGCGCGCGACGCTCGCCGGCTACTGGGCGGTCGCGCTGCTCGGCATCGCAACGTATCGCGTCTGGTACGCCTGAAGCAAAAGCGCGCCGACGGTTGAGCGCTAGGTATTGACCAGCTTGCGGTTCGCCTGCACGCTCATCAGGATACCGAGGCCGATGAACAGGCTGATCAGCGCGGTGCCGCCGAAGGACACCAGAGGCAGCGGCACGCCGACCACCGGCAACAGGCCGCTGACCATCGCCATGTTGACGAAGGCATAGGTGAAGAACATCAGCGTGATCGCGCCGGAGACCAGGCGCGTGAACGTCGTCGACGCGTTCAGTGTGATGGCGAGCGCGCGACCGATCAGCAGCGCGTAGAGCAGCAACAGCACGGCGGCACCGATCAGCCCGAACTCCTCGCCGAAAACGGCGAAAATGAAATCGGTATGCCGTTCCGGCAGGAAGTCGAGGTGCGTCTGCGTCCCGTTGAGCCAGCCCTTGCCGATCACGCCGCCCGAGCCCAGTGCGATCGACGCCTGCGAGCTGTGGTAGCCGGCGCCGAGCGGGTCGCGGCTCGGATCGAGAAAGGTCAGAATGCGTTCCTGCTGATAGTCGTGCAAATGCGGCCAGATCAGCGGCGCCGCGCCGGCGGCGACCGCCGCCAGCCCGACGATGAGCTTCCACGACAGTCCGGCCAGATAGAGCACGTAGAAGCCGGTCGCGCCGATGATCAGTGCGGTACCGAGATCGGGCTGCCGCCGCACCAGAACGACCGGCACCGCGATCAGCACCAGCGCAAGCGCGTAGTCGAGCAGGTGGACGCGGGTTTCCCGCCGCTGGAAATACCAGGCGAGCATCAACGGCAGCGCGATCTTCATCAGCTCCGAGGGCTGGAAGCGCGCGATGCCGATGCTGAGCCAGCGCCGCGAGCCGTTGACCAGCGTCCCGCTGACGGCGACCGCGACCAGCAACGCCACGGCCAGCAGATACAAGGGCAGCGCGACGCGTGCCAGGCGTTGCGGGGCAATGTTGGCGACGGCCCACATCAGCACCAGCGCGAAGCCGAGCGACAAGGCCTGGCTGGTCAAGCGGGCAACGCTCTGATCGGACGCCGACACCAGCGTGATCATGCCGACGCCGGCGATCGCGAGCGCCGTGGCCATCAGATAGCTGTCGATCCGCCGCGCGATCAGTTGCCAGAGCCTGCCGAGCAGTGCGAAGAGCCTGCTCATCAGTCGGACTCGTCGTCGGGCTCGCGGGGAGCCTCGGGCTTGGCCACGCCCGCGGCGGCACCCGGCTTCTGCCCGAGCAGGTAGTAATCGAACACGATTCTCGCGATCGGCGCCGCCGCCTGCGCGCCGAATCCGCCGTTCTCGACCAGGACGGCCAGCGCGATCGTCGGCTTGTCGGCCGGCGCGTAAGCCGCATACCACGCGTGATCGCGCAAGCGCTCATCGACACGCGCCGAGTAGCGTTCGCCCTTGAGCGAATAGACCTGCGAGGTACCGGTCTTGCCTGCGGACACGTACTTGGCGCCGACGAACGCCGCTGCGCTGGTGCCCTCGCGCGGCACGCCGACCAGCGCCTTCCTGATGAACGCGAGATCCTGCGGCCTGACGGCGAGCGCGTGCGTCGACTCGGGCGCCAATTCGCGCCGCGCGCCGGTGCGGGTGTTCTCGATCGATTTGGCGACGTGCGGCCGCAT
>JBDTXW010000098.1:0-9780 GCA_040005975.1 Betaproteobacteria bacterium
CCAGTCGCCATCCGAAATTGGTACTCGAATTGTTGGCCCATTGCTGGATACGGGCGGTGACGTCGAACGTCACCCAGCCTGGATTGAACGGGACCGAGATCACCGCATCGGCGCTGCTGGCGTAATCGCTGCCAACGCCGGCGGCGCCCGCCGTGGTCCAGGGTATTCCCGTTTGGCTGAGCAGCCAGGTGGCCTGGTTCTCGACCCAGGGCTTGAGCAGCGGATTCAAGCGAATGGTGTCGTCGTAGTATTGCTTGTAGAGCTGCAGCGTGGCCGATTGGATGGTCGCCCCGGTGGGCACCGGGCCGCCTTCGGCCTGGAAGACGCCGAAGCGGATCAGCGGCGTGTACGCTGCACTATCCAAGTACAGCGGGGTCATCGCGCCGCGCACCGTGGTCTGCAGGTTCTTGTCAAGGAAGGTGTCGCTCACGAGCGCATAACCGTTGAGGCCGCGCTGCAGGACGACGGTGGTCCCTGTGACCGCAGTCACGGTGACCGTGGCGGCAGTCGAGGTTCCGGTCAAGCCGCCGTTATCGGTGGCCACGGCGGTGAGCACGTAGGTGCCCGACGCACTCGGCGTCCAGACGAAGGTGTAAGGCGAGCTGGTCGCCTGGCCGACTTTAACCGCCCCGGCGTAGTACTCGACCTTGCTCACCGTGCCATCGGGATCGCTCGCGCTCGCGGTCAAAGTGAAGCTGCCGCCGAGCCCCATCGTGGCGCCGTCCGCCGGCGTCAGCAGTGTGGCCATCGGCGCCGCATTGCTGCTTCCACCCGAATACACGACGGTGAGTTTCGGACGCAAGGTCGCATCGGTCGTGTATTCGCTGGAGTTAAAGGTCTTCGGATTGTTCCCCACAGTCGTCTGACTCAATCGCCAGCCGAAGTTGG
Organism: Betaproteobacteria bacterium; assembly: GCA_040005975.1. Lineage (GTDB taxonomy): Bacteria > Pseudomonadota > Gammaproteobacteria > Burkholderiales > Casimicrobiaceae > PALSA-1003. Next base: position 889 of record JBDTXW010000098.1, read on the forward strand.
CGCTGCGGTTGTTGGCCCATTGCTGCACGCGCGCCGTTACATCGAACGCGACCCACCCCGGGCTAAAACTTGGCGTCAGCAGGTCGTCGGCGGTACCGTCGTAGTCCGATCCCGCAGCGCTGGCACCGCCGAGGCTCCATGCGGTGCCTGTCTGCGCGAGATTCCATGTGGCCTCGGCTTCCACCCACGGCTTGAGCAGAGCGTTCAGCTGTACGGTCTCGTCGTAAAACTGCTTGTAGAGCTGCAGCGACGCGGACTGCAGGATTGTCCCATTGGGAACGGGCCCACCTTCGGACTGGTAAATCGCGAAGCGGAGTAGGGGACTGTAGTTGGTCAGATCGAGATACAGCGGATTCGAGGCGTCATGAACCAAAGTGCGCGCGGTGTTATCGAGAAACGTGTCGCTTGCGCCCGCATAGCCGTTCAGGCCGCGCTGCAGCGTGACCGTGCTGAGCGTCGCGTTGACCGTAAGATTGACCGGCGCTGAAAGCGTCATACCGCCGACGTTGTCGACGGCGACGGCGACGATGGCGTAGGTCCCGACCGGTATCGGCTTCCATGCCACTGTATAGGGCGCGGCCGTCGCCTGACCCAATTTGAGCCCGTTGGCGTAATACTCGACGCGCGCGATGCTCCCTCCGGGATCGGACGCGTTCGCCGTAAGACTTAGCGGAGTTGCGGGCACGACGGTCGTGCCGTCCGCGGGCGAAGTTATGCTAACGGTAGGCAAGGAGTTGCCCGGGGGATTCGGCTGAACCCAACCCACCGGCTTGTAGAGCCACACTTCTCCCTGATTCGCATCCTCGAGTCCGACGAAGACATCGTAGTAGGGCGCGTAATGCCACTTGCCCATGATGCCGGTCCCGACAATCCCCGGAGGCACGAACGACGACTGAGTTCGCTGCGTGACGCTCCAGCCGGACACGGTGTTGCTTGATGGAGGCTCGTGGAGCTCCCAAATCGCACCCCCACCGCACCAGAGCAGAAACGTGCCGCGCGAGGGATCGAACTCGAGTGCGCAGTTCTGGATATTGATACCCTGGGCCGAAAGCCACGATTGCAGATTCGCGATCGTCGATTCGATCTGCACGTTTTTATCTGGATTGGCCGGGTCGGGGGAGGTCAGGTCCCAGAACTGGAACGGAGCGGTGTTGTTGCCGGTCCGCACGAACAGTTTGCGCACCGGGTCGTAACCGCACGTCGTCTGCCCGGTAACGCCGGCCGAGAACACGCCGACCTTCGTGCTCTGATCGAGGAATGGATTGGCGAGGTCGGTGAGCTGATAGCGATACAGGTCGAGCGTGGTCCCGTAAAGGCTCGATGCCGCGGTGTAGACGACGTCGTGCCCCCCCTCGGCGGCATAGCCGGTGCAACCGTTGACATGGGTTCCCGGCAGCGCCTGATTGGGAATATGCAGAAAGATGTCGCGGTTCTGCCACATCTGGCCGCCGGCGATGGATGTGGGATCCACGCGCTTGACGTTGGAGCCGGTAGTCCCGCCGACCTTGTTGCCGTCAGCCCGATTCGGGTCGAAGAGGTAAGGGCCGATCGGCCGCGTCGTGTTGGGATTTGTCTCCGAGACTCGAACGTAGAAAAAGCCATTGTTATACGTGGCGCCGCCCCACGTCTGAAACCGATCGACGATGGGGAGGAAGATGTTGTTGTCGTAGGTATGCGACGAGATCGGCGCATTGTCCACGCCGTCTATGGCGAGGAAGCCGGCTACCGGGTCGTTGTAGATCTCGCTCGGTAGCGACGCCCGTTCCCACTGCAGCGTAGTCGAATGCCAGCGATAGACGTCGTTGCCGGGATAATTGGCGTGGCCTCCACCATAGAGGATGATGTCGCCGCGGTTACTGTCCCAGGCGAAGCTGCTCCACGGCAGGATGATCTTCGACGGGTTTTGCGGCGAGCCGTTGTCGAGCGGCTCGCGCGAAGGCGGCGTCCAGACATCGCTGTAGGCATTGGCGTTGACCTGCAGCCAGCTGTTGGCCGGCATCTGCAGGATCAACGGCAGCAGCGGCCCCGAACCGACGTAGGAAGGAATCGACTGCGCGCAAGCCGCGCCAGCGAACAAGCCGGCAGTGACGATCGTCGACAGCCATCTGAGGAAAGTCGCTGCGGCGTTGGACTGACGAGACATGGATGGTGGCTGCACGCAGTGATTGATGTAAGCCGGGTGATGCTAAGGCGGCACCACCGGGTTGGCAAGGGACGTGACCACCACAACACCGCGGTTGCGCGCTGTTTGCCGACTGGTGGTCGATTTGCCGCTACCAGCGGCGTGATGTGCGCTACAGCCCTATCCACCGCGCGATGATGTTCCTCTGCATCTCGGAGGTCCCCGAATAGATCGTGCTGCCCACCGCGTCCCGCAGCGCGCGCTCGACTTCAAACTCCGCCATGAAGCCATAGCCGCCATGGATCTGGACGGCGTCCAGCGCTACCTTTACCAGCGCTTCGCTCACGAACAGCTTGGTGATCGACGCATCGAGCGATGCGCTCCGGCTGTTTTCCAGGCGCCACGCCGACCGGTAAGTGAGTAGCCGCGCAGCCTCGAGCTGGGTCTTCATGTCGGCGATCTTGTGCGCAACGGCCTGGAATTTTCCAATCGGCTGTCCGAACTGAGATCGCGTCCGAGCGTAGGCGATGGATGTTTCCATGAGGCGCTCGATGACCCCGACGTGGCTCGCCACCAGCAGAATGCGCTCCCAATCCATCGCCGTGGCAAATACCGCCGATCCGCTTCCGACCGATCCGATCACCGCTTCGTCGGGAACGCGCAAGTCCTGGAACACGACATCGCCGACCGGGGAAGTGCGAAGTCCCATTTTTTCAAACTTGTTGCCTACTGAAAATCCCGGCGTTTCGGCCGGGACGATAAACGCAGTCACACCTCCGTAAAACCCCTTTTTCGCGTCGGTCAGGGCAAACACGATCGCCACGTCGCCGACGGGCCCATTGGAGATGAAAGTCTTGGTGCCGTTGATGCGCCAACCGTCCCCGTCCTTTTCGGCGCGGGTGCGCATCGAAAAGGAATCCGATCCGGAACCCGGTTCGGTGAGCGCATGCATGCCGATCAGGCTTCCATCGCACAATCCGGGAAGATAGCGGCGCTTCTGTTCGGCACTGCCGTGCGACCACAGGGGAACGACACAGGCGAGCAAATGCGCGCACAGTGAAAATACAAGCCCGCCGTCGCGACATCCGTATCCCAGCGCTTCCAGGGCAATGGCGCAGGAAAGGGGATCGAACCCGCTGCCCCCGTACTCTTCCGGCACGGGGAGACCCTGTATGCCGATGTGCGCGGACTGGCGCCAAAGGTCCCGCGAAAACGTCTGGGCTCGATCCCGCTCGATGGCCCCTTCGCTGAGCTCGCGCTGCGCAAACTTGACGATGTTGTCGCGCAGCATCTTTTGCTCGTCGGAAAAGGAGAAGTCCATCAGTCCATTTCCTTCAGTCGCTGGTAATCGACCTTGTCAGTCGATGTCTTCGGCAGCGCATCGCACCAGACAAATTGATCGGGGATCATATATAGAGGGAGGTTTTGCGCACAAAATCGTTTCATTTCGATGAGCGAAGGATGTGTAATAGCGCGGCAGCTCAAGAAAGCCTTGACCCGGTTGCCTGCTTCTTCGTCAGCAAGGGCGATGACCGCGGCCTCCTTGACCATCGGATGGCGATACAGACCTGCTTCGATTTCCCCGAGCTCGACGCGGTAGCCGCGTCGTTTGATCATACGGTCGCGCCGTCCCAGGTACGTGTAGTCCCCATCCGGCGTCTGGACGACGATGTCACCTGTCTTGTACCAGCGCTTGTCGGATTCGTCTGGGTGAAACGCACGAGAGGTCTGATCCGGCAGTGACCAGTAGCCTTGCATGACGCCGCGGCCACTGATGCAGAGCTCTCCCTCGTCGCCGCGCAAGACTTCGCGCCCGGCCTCGTCGAGAACCCGTGCCTCCAGGTGCGAACATACTTTTCCGATCGGAAACGGAACGGTTCTTTCATCGGGGATCGGCAGCGAAACCTGGTAGAACGTGCAAACGTTGGTCTCCGTCGGTCCGTACAGATTGAAGTATTCGGGCATCGGCAGCAGCGTCGTCAACGTGCGTAAGTGCTTGACCGGGAATACCTCGCCAGCGAACAGAACCAGACGCAGCGCCGAGTAGTCGTGGCGATCGAGGTTTCCGTATTGGGCAAGCAAACTGAGAATCGACGGCGCAGAGTACCAGCAGGTGATTGCCTGCTCGGCAATCAATGGCGCCAGCCGCCCTGGATCCTTGCCGATGTCTTCGGTTACCAGCACCAGCGTTGCACCGTGCTTGAGCGGTACATGAATGTCGAGAATCGATAGATCGAAATGGAACGGGGCATGCGAGGAGAATCGATCGCTCGTCTGTGGCGAGAACACTTCCGAGCACCAGTCGACAAAGCTCACCGCGTTCTCGTGCGACAGCATCACCCCTTTGGGCTTGCCGGTCGACCCCGACGTATAAAGAATATAGGCGAGTTCGTGAGGCGCCGGTACTTTCGTGACGCTGGAAGAAGCCGGGCGTATCGCTCCGGCGCCGTCGAGCGCGACGCGGAGCGCCGCTCCGTTGCCAGTATCGTCGAGAACGAACAGGCTTGGCACCGACCCCAATTTTTCCAGCTCGGCGCGCAACTTGTCTTCGAAGCGTCGTCCGATGATGGCGACTTTGACTTCGCAGTTGTTCAGGATATAGGCGCTGCGCGCAGGCGGAGCTCCAGGATCGACCGGCACATACGCCGCGCCGGTCTTGAGAATTCCATAGATCGTGGCGACCGTATCGATCGACTTGTTCAGACAGAGTCCAACGCGGTCGCCGGGCCGCACTCCGTCCGCGTGCAGGCGATCGCGCACCTCGTCGGAAATGGCAGCGAGCTCGCGATAGCTGATGCTTCCCTTGCCCGGCTCGATCACCGCGGTGTGATCGGGATACTGCCGAGCAGCGTGCATGAACGGCAGGTGCAGCGCGGTCGGGGCTACCATGCCCTGGAAACTCCTAGGATCGTTTGGCGCGAATCAACTGCGCGATCTGGGCAATCGTGTCCAGGTGCTCCGGATCGACTTCGTGCGCCTGCAGCGTTATGCCGAACCGCTCCTCGATGAACATCACGAGCTTGAGCGTGGCGATCGAATCGAGAATACCTCCGGTGATGAGCGGCGTCGCGTCGGTGAGCTCCTCAGGGTCTTCGCCCGGCAGGAACTCCGTCAGAATGACGTCCTTGATGATGGCTTTGATGTCATCGGTCATGCAGTCCCCGCTCTTGTCGAAAGTCAATTTACCGGTCGGCGTGCGGCAGCATCGAGGATGGTCCGACGCTGCTTTTGGATTTCATCGTACAGGTCAGACGCTATCAGTTCGTGACCGCGACGATTGGGGTGATCGTCCCACTGCGCGAGGCGGATCGAATCGATGTCCTGCCCCTTGTACACATTTGCCATATTGATGACGGCAAAGCCCGCGCTTTCGGCGATGCGCAGGATTTCCGGCGTTTCCTCCTGCCAGGTTCCTTGCCGCACCTGCGGGAGGAATACCCATACCGCTGCTGCACCGTTGGAGCGCGTCTGGTCCGCGATCCGTTGGTAGGTCCACGACAAGATCTCGGCGCGAAACGGTTCGAGTCGCTTTAGCGCAGTAGCCTCGTCCATCGACGGCTCGAGGCCAGCCTTGGCGACAATATCGCGCAGGGGTCCGTAAGGTATATTCAGTTTCTTCTGCACGACTTCCACGAGGTAGGATGCCGCGCGGGAGACTTCTCGACCGGTCGCGACGTAAAAGACGGCGTTGGGCGCAAAAGCGAGCGCCTTTTCCAATGCCATCAGTTGCTGGGGTGGTTGATAGCCGGGGACTCCAAAATTGAGTATTTCGTAGTGGACTTTCGCTGCCGTTCCGCTTTCCTGGTTCAGTCGATCCTCCAGCAGCGCCTCGAAGGTCTCGCCGTCCGCGACACCCCACCCCATTACCGAGGACGCCCCGAGCAGCGCGATCCGATAGGTGTTGGGCGGCGGCGCCCGTTCATAGTCCCTGTCGCGCATTCCCCAGCGGTTGACGCTCAGCGTTCCGTAGGGCGTCTGCGATACGAACGACGGGACGAGCTCCGTCTGGGCGAAGTCGCCGGTGAAGCGTTTCAGGCCGGCGTTCTGGACATCGAGCCAGTTGGCGGGCTTTTTGGTGTACACCTCCCAGAGTTGGGAGTTGAATCGATCGACCGAAAGCAGGTTTTCGTAGTAGCCGCGCTCCAGCTTCGCGGTGTCCAGACGACTCAGATGGCCCGAGCGTAACGAGCTGATCGTCGTTGCGACCTTTGCGCCGAATTTCTGATGCACCGACTCGATGCTCAAGCCGATCAGCGCCAGCAGCGAGACTACGGTCACCAGACGAGCCCGCCGCCAGCTGGCTTCGTCTTGGGCCGATGCCCGGACATTGCGTAGTCCGTTCCTTTCGACGCTGCCTACCAGAATGACCACAAGGATGATGGCAGGGTAGATCAGGGCATCGACTGTGTAATGACCTCCGAGAGCCGACCAGAGCGACAGCCAGCTGGACACCGACTCGGCGGTCCAGAATGACCACAGCACGCAGATGAACCAGAACGTCGCAAACGTCTTCAGCGTCAGAATGCCGAGGCTGCGCCAAGTCTGTGCTGCGTTCCCAAGCCTGCGCTCGCGGCCGTACTTGATTTCGTAGAGGGAATTGGCGACGACGACCAGACCGAGAATCACCCAGAACAGGACATCCTGCCATACGAGGAGCAAGGTCCCCCGCAGCCAGAACCACTGATAGGCGTGCAGGAGCCAGGTCAGGGCGAACACAAGCAGCGTTGACACAACCATCGCCTTTGTTGTCCCGAGCTTGCGCAGCCGGAACACCATCGGGTAATAGAAGATCCGCTGCATGAACTCCTTCCAATAGATGTTTATGCGGCGCCAGAAGTCGGTAAAGCTGGAAGCCAGCAGATACCGGTTGTGGGTTTCCGGTAGACGGAAACCGAACAGGTAAAGCATGCCGACGATCAGGTGGAACAATCCGGATACGCGCAGATAAAGGAGGAAATTCGCGACGAGGTATTGCAGCAGTTGGGCCGGCCCGATGACTTCCGATGGCGCAAGCGTTACGTGATAGTAGATGAAGCGATACAGGATCAGGTGGACCACACCGCGCAGCATCCAGTCGATCCCCACCTGGTAGGTGCGATAGGCGTCATCGTCGTAGTAGTTGCGTCGAAATGCCTTGTAATCGATCACCGGGAACAGCGGGAAGCAGGCATTCGGCAGCATGAAAAAATAAGCCAGGCTGCGGACCGGAGAAACCGGCGCCTGGTCGTGCCGAAGGTCGTAGAAATAGACGATCAGCCGGAACATGAACATCGAGCCAAGGATCGGCCAAATCGCTTCGAGCGCGGGCGCCTCGACCCATTTCGCCCGCATCGCCCCCAACAGAGTACCGACGAGCAGCAGCAGCAGGCCGCGGATCCGGAAGGAAACCGGCAGATGGCAGACCCCGATGAGGGCCACGCCGATCCCGACTATCCATAAGCTATTGACGATGTCGAGGACGAGGACGATGCCAGCCAGCGAGAGAGCGAGAAAAAAGGGCAGGCGGTACCGGAGCGGGAGCAAGGCGTGCACGGCGAAGCCGCAGAAAGCCAGCAGGGCCAATCGTATGAATGCCGCGCTTTCTATTTGGAACTGACGCAGCAACAGGGCGAGAAGCCCGAGCTGCAGGAGTATCAGGACGTACGCCTTGGCGCCGATTCCACCCTGGACGAGGCTCGTCTCAGGAACCGCAGCGCCTGCTTTGCCAAACACCGCTGCAGTCATATCCGGGCGTCCCTTTGAAGTAAATGATCGGGCGAAGACACTACCCGACGCCGCGCCAACTTACAAGACGGCGACGTCGCTCGGCGCGAACGTCAGACGCCAGCGGCGCCGGAGGTCGACTCTACGCCCGGGTGGGCCTTGAACCACATTTCCAGCATCATCAGCACCCACACGAGCGTTCCATAGTAGCCGGCGTGTTCCTGCAGCCGGCGCGCCATCAGCTGATCGAGCAGTCCGTCGAGGAAGATCCGGCGATGCCGCAAATCCGAAAGCGCGTCACCGGCGAGCTGGTGCAGCCGCGGATCGTCGCGCAGCCACACGCCGGTGGGCAATCCGAATCCGTGTTTCTTCTTGGCTATGGTCGCTTCCGGCAGAAAATCACGCAGCGCCTCTTTGAAGAAATAGCGCAGTCGGGTGCCCCGCAGCTTGAAGTCTGCAGGCAAGGTTGCAGAGAAATCAACGACCGAATCATGCAGCAGCGGAAAGCCGACGTCGACACCGGCGATGTCGCAGGTTCGAGTCACCTTGGGCAGGTCGTTGTCTGCCAGCGTGAATTTGATATCGAGCGCGAGCATCCGATTGATCAACGTGTTCGCCTGCGTGTCGTCATAAACCGTCTTGAGGTGCGCAAGCGGGCGATCGCGATCTACGACCTCCAGAAATCCGGCGCTGAAGACGTTCTCCGGCCCCAGGCGCTGAAGGAGGTTGTAGCTCTCGTAGCGCTCCGGCATCGGGAGAGCGGCCTGTGCCACATAGCTGCGGGCTCTTCTGAACAAAGGGATCCGTGCCGCACCGGGGACTCCGAAGAGGAGCATTTCAAGGACCTTGCGCGAGACGCGTGGCATGCGCCCGTAACGCGCGAGCTGAATTTGTTTGGCGTAGCGGTCATTGCCACCGAACAGTTCGTCGCCGCCGTCGCCGCCCAGCATGCGTTCGATTCCGTCGGATCGCGCACGACTGACGCAGTAGTATGTCGGAACGGCCGAAGCGTTGCCGAACGGCTGATCATATGCGGCCGCGATCGGTGGCACGGCGCGCACAACGTC
>JBDTXW010000099.1:0-9508 GCA_040005975.1 Betaproteobacteria bacterium
CGCAGGAACCACATCGTGCCGCGATCGATCAGCCGGGCGGTATCGATCAGCATCGACGATTGCACGGCATCGTCGACCTTGTTGTCCAGCGCCTCGATCAGCTCCCATAACCCGACGAACCCGAAGATCTCGCGATTGAGCAGATAGGCGCGTACGATCTCGTCCGGCTTCGATCCGGTCGTCTCCATCAGCCTGTGCACGAACGTGCTGCCGACGCGGTTGATCATGCTGTTGTTGACGTGCGTCGCGATGATGTCGCGCTTCAGCGGATGCCGCGCCATGTGCGCAGCGTATGGTTCGCGCAACGGCTTCGGGAAATAGCGGGCCAGCGCGGTGCCGACCCACGGATCGTCCGGCAGCGTCGACGCCAGCAGCTCCTCGTAGAGCCAGATCTTCGAATACGCTAGCAGCACTGCGCGTTCGGGGCCGGTCAGGCCGATGCCCTTGACGCGCCGCGCGGCGATTCCCTCGTCGTCGGGAAGGTACTCGAGCGCCCGGTTCAGGCGGTCCGCCTTTTCGAGGAACTGAATAAAGCGCTGCTGCGCGTCGAGCAATTGCGGTGCGATGCGGCCGGTTACCGAAAGCGCCTGCGTCTGAAAGTAGTTGTCACGAAGCACCAGCGTGGCGACGTCGTCGGTCATCGTCACCAGGAGCGCGTTGCGCTGCTTCTCGGTCAGCTCGCCGTCACCGATCGCCTGGCCGAGCAGTATCTTGATGTTCACCTCGTGGTCCGAGGTGTCGACACCGGCGGAGTTGTCGATCGCGTCGGTGAATATCCGGCCGCCAGCCAGCGCGTACTCGATCCGGCCGAGCTGCGTGCAGCCCAGGTTGCCGCCTTCGCAGACGACCTTGCAGCGCAGTTCACGGCCGTTGATCCGGACCGCATCATTGGCGCGATCGCCCACCAGCGCATTGGTCTCGGCCGAGGCCTTGACGTACGTTCCGATTCCGCCGTTGTAGAGGAGGTCGACGGGCGCCTTGAGTATGGCGTTGACCAGCTCCGCCGGCGTCATCGCGTCGACCGAGATCGCCAGCGCCTTCTTCGCCTCCGGCGTGATCGCGATCGACTTGGCGCTGCGCGGATACACGCCGCCGCCGGCCGAAATGAGGGCGGCGTCGTAGTCGGCCCACGACGAGCGCGGCAGTTTGAACATCCGTGCGCGCTCGGCGAAGCCGGCGGCTGCATCGGGAGTCGGGTCGAGAAAGACGTGCCGATGATCGAACGCGGCGACCAGCCTGATGTGATGCGAGAGCAGCATGCCGTTGCCGAACACGTCACCCGACATGTCGCCGATGCCGGCAACGGTAAAGTCGGTCGTCTGCGTATCGACACCCATTTCGCGGAAGTGCCGCTTGACCGATTCCCAGGCGCCGCGCGCAGTGATGCCCATCGCCTTGTGGTCGTAGCCGGCCGACCCGCCGGATGCGAAGGCATCGCCGAGCCAGAAGCCGTATTCCTTGCTGATGCCGTTGGCGTAGTCGGAGAAGGTCGCGGTCCCCTTGTCCGCGGCGACGACGAGATAGGGATCGTCCGGGTCGTGGCGCTTCACCTGCGGCGGCGGGACGATAGCCTCGCCGACACGATTGTCGGTAATGTCGAGCAGCCCGCGCAGATACTCCTGATAGCAGGCGATGCCTTCCTTGAGGTAGGCGTCGCGGTCGGCGGGCGAAGGCGCCCGCTTGAGCACGAATCCGCCTTTCGAGCCGACCGGCACGATCACGGTGTTCTTGACCATCTGCGCTTTCACTAGGCCAAGGACCTCGGTGCGGAAGTCCTCCGGCCGATCGGACCAGCGCAGGCCCCCGCGCGCCACCTTGCCGCCGCGCAAATGCACGCCTTCGAACCGCGGTGAATAGACGAAGATCTCGAACATCGGCTTCGGCTCGGGCAGTCCCGGCACCTTGGCGGGGTCGAACTTGAACGAGACGAAGCTCCTGCGGCGGCCGTCGGCGTCACGCCGCCAGAAATTGGTGCGCGTCGTGGCCATCACCAGCGCGAGGTATTGCCGCAGGACACGGTCCTCCGACAGATTATCGACTTGCGCCAGCGCGCCTTCGATCGCCCGAACCAGCTCGGCGCTCCTTGCGCCGGCGCCGGCCCCGAGCTCCGGATCGAAGCGGGTCTTGAACAGCTCGATCAGCCCGTGCGCGACCGATGGGTGCGCGGCGAGCGTCGCTTCGATGAACGGCTGCGAGAGCGGAAAGCCGATCTGGCGCAGATATTTCGCATAGGCGCGGATGATGACGATCTCGGCCGCGGGCAGACGCGCGGCCAGCACAAGGCGATTGAAGTCGTCATTCTCGACCTCTCCGCGGAAGACGCTGCCGAACGCCTGCTCGAAAATCTGGTGCAGCGCGTCGATCTCGACCTCGGTGTCGGCGAGCCCCGACAGCATGCCGAAGTCGTGCATCCAGACCGGCGGCATGCCGGTCGGCGTCACGCGATGCGGGCGCTCGTCCTGCACGTTGAGTCCCATGCGCTCAAGCATCGGCAGGCTCTCCGACAGGTTGACCGGTTCGCCCAGATGGAACAGCTTGAAGCGCAGCGCACCGGGCGCGGCCTCGAGCGGACGATAGAGGCTCATCGCCAGCGGCTCGGCCGGCGACAGGCGCGCCATCATCTGGATGTCCGGCACGGCTTCGCGGGCAGTGAAATCCTCGCGGTAGCCGGCAGGGAATGCGTCGCCGAACTGGCGGAAGAGCTCGTTCCCCCGTGCCTCGCCCAGCGCCTCGATCAGCGCCTGCTTCAGATCGTCGTTCCAGCGCCGCGCCGCGGCAACCAGGTGCGCTTCGAGCGCACGCACGTCGACCTCGGGAATCGCGCCCGGCGTCGTGCGCACGGTGATCAGAATGCGCGCCAGGACCGATTCCGACAGATACACGTTGAATTCGGAGCTCGTGCCGTTGAAAGCCTCGATCAGGATTTGCTGCCATTTCTGCCGCAGCTCGGTCGTGTAGTTCTCGCGCGGCGCATAGATCAAGCACGACAGAAATCGCTCGAAGGGATCGCGCCGCACGAACAGCCGAAAGCGCTGCCGGTCACCCAGATGCAGGATGCCGACCGCGGTACGCAGCAAATCATCTTCGGGGGTCTGGAAGAGCTCGTCGCGAGGATACGTCTCTAGGATGTTGATCAACGCCTTCCCGGCGTGGCTGCCCGGCTGCAGGCCGGCGCGCGCGACGACGTTGGCGATCTTGCGCCGCAGCAGCGGTATCTCGGCCGGATTGGTGCTGTAGGCGGTCGATGTGAAGAGTCCCAGGAAGCGATCCTCGCCGCTGACCTGGCCTTCCGCGTTGAAGCGCTTGACGCCGATGTAGTCGAGATAGCCGGGGCGGTGCACGGTCGAACGCGACGTCGATTTGGTGACGACCAGCAGCTCCGGGCGGCGCGCGTAGGCCTTGACCTCGGGCGGCAAGGCGGCAAAGCTCGTCGCGACTTCCTTGTTCTCGCCCTCGCGCAGTATGCCCAGGCTCGATCCGGGGACGATTTTGAGCGCATCCGCGCCGCTGATGACGACCAGCTCGTGGCGGCGATAGCCGAGAAACGTGAAGTGCTCGTCGGCGAGCCAGGACAGGAACGCACTGCCCTCGGCGAGCTCGTCCGCCGGCAGCGGCGGCGGGCGCTTCCTGTTCTCTTCGAGTATCGCGCCGATCCGGTCGCGCATTTTTTTCCAGTCCTCGACCGCCGCGCGCACGTCGTCCAGCACGCGTGCGACGTCGGCGGCGAGCGCATCGAGTTTCGCCGGATCAGCGATACGATCGACCTCGACATGGATCATCGACTCGCGCTGCGCACCTTCGGCGTCGTCGGCGACTCCGGTCAGCGTCCCGTCGGCGCCGCGCACGACGGCGACGATCGGGTGGATGATCAGGTGCAAGGTCAGGCCCTGCCGATTGACCTCCATCGTCACCGAATCGACGAGGAACGGCATGTCGTCATTGACGATCTCGATGATCGTGTGCGTCGACTGCCATCCATGCTCCTCGATCGAGGGGTTGAACACGCGCACACGGGCATGCGCCCGATCGCGCCGATGCGCGAAGTTCCAGTGCGACAGCGCGGCGCCGTACAAATCGGCCGGAGACCGTTCGGTGAGATCTTCGGGATCGACCTGGCCGTAGTAGCGCAGGACGAATGCCGAGATGGTGTTGCGCTGGTCGGCGGGGATCTTCGCCTGAACGAGCCTCAGCACCTCCTCCAGGCGCTGCGCGCGGCCAAATTCGGCGGTTGCTGTCACGGGGACCTCCACGCCGCGATCATGCGCCTGCGGCAGCCATTATCGGAGCTCATGTGGTGCCGGGAGGGGGAATCGAACCCCCACTCTGTTGCCAGAACTGGATTTTGAGTCCAGCGCGTCTACCAATTCCGCCATCCCGGCTTAACAGCAGCGGCCGCCTGCATCGAATCCGCCGCAAAGGCCAAGGGCGGCGCGCGTTGCCGGCGCGCGGTGAAGCCGGCATTATCGCGGAAAGGGCGCGACGCTTCAAACCGCGACATCTTCGAACGCCATATGATGACGGGCCGCAGCCCTTACCGCCTTTCCGATTTCGATTTCGATCTGCCGAGCGAGCTGATCGCGCAGGTTCCGGCGCCACTGCGTTCGGCGAGCCGTCTGCTGCACGTCGCAGGGCCGAGGCGGGCCGATCTGACGTTTACCGCATTGCCCTCTTTGCTCAATCCGGGCGACCTGCTGGTCTTCAACGACACCCGCGTCGTGCGTTCGCGCATTCCGGGCCGCAAGCCCAGCGGCGGCAGCGTCGAGCTGATGCTCGAACGCATCGTCGCGCCCCGCGAGGCCTGGATGCAGATCAGGGCCAGCCATCCGCCGCGCGTTGGCAGCACGATCGATCTGCCCGCGGACGTGGTAGCGACCGTTTGCGAGCGCGACCAGCGTTTTTTTCGATTGCGCTTCGACCTGCCGACGACGCTCGCCGCTTATCTCGAGCAGCATGGCGCCGTGCCGCTGCCGCCGTATATCGCCCGAGCGCCCGAGGCGACCGACGAAGAGCGCTACCAGACCGTGTATGCGCGCTACCCTGGCGCCGTGGCGGCGCCGACCGCCGGGCTGCATTTCGACCAGGCTTTGCTCGCCGCGCTGCGCGAACGCAATGTGGACTTCGCGTTCGTCACCCTGCATATCGGCGCGGGCACATTCTTGCCGGTGGAAAGCGACGACCTGTCGCAGCATCGCATGCACAGCGAGCGCTTCAGCATCCCGCCGGCGACGCGGGCAGCGATCGAAACAGCCTGCAGCCAGGGCCGCGCCATCATCGCCGTCGGCACGACGTCGCTCCGCGCGCTCGAAGCCGCCGCCGCCGGCAACGTCGCCGCTGACGGCGAAGCGGAAACCGCGCTGTTCATCACGCCGGGCTTCCGCTTTCGCGTCGTCGACCGCCTGTTGACCAACTTTCATCTGCCGCGCTCGACCTTGCTGATGCTGGTGTCGGCATTCGCCGGATACGATGCGATCCGTTCCGCGTACGCGCACGCGATCGCCGCGCGGTATCGCTTTTTCAGCTATGGCGACGCGATGCTGCTGGAGCGCGATCCGGGCGCATCCGCCCGCTAGTACTGCGCGAATGCCGTGGGGCGCTGTTACAATCGCAGCGATGGAATTCTCGGTCAATGCGCGCTGCGGCAAGGCGCGCAGCGCGCGGCTCGTGCTCGCGCACGGCGTCGTCGAGACACCGGTTTTCATGCCGGTCGGGACTTACGGCACCGTCAAGGCGATGGCGCCGAACGAGCTCGTGGAGATCGGCGCGCAAATCGTTCTCGGCAACACGTTTCACCTGTGGCTGCGCCCCGGGACCGACGTGATCGCCGCGCACGGGGGCCTGCATCGCTTCATGGGCTGGAGTCGGCCGCTCCTGACCGACTCCGGCGGCTATCAGGTGTTCAGCCTCGGTCCATTGCGCAAGGTCAGCGAGGATGGCGTGACCTTTGCCTCGCCCGTCAACGGCGACCGGCTGTTCCTGACGCCGGAAATCTCGATCGACGTGCAGCGGGCGCTGGATGCGGACATCGCGATGGTGTTCGACGAGTGCACGCCATTTCCGGCGAACCGGGACGAAGCGGCGGCATCGATGCAGATGTCGCTGCGCTGGGCGGCGCGATCGAAAGCAGCGCACGCCGGCAGCGTCAACGCGCTGTTCGGTATCGTGCAGGGCGGCATGTTCGAGGACCTGCGCGACGAATCGCTGGATGGGCTGACTGCGACCGGCTTCGACGGCTATGCGATCGGCGGCTTGTCCGTCGGCGAGCCGAAGGAGGCGATGCTGCGGATCGAATCCCATGTCGCGCCGCGATTGCCCGACGACAAGCCGCGCTATCTGATGGGCGTCGGGACGCCAGAAGACATCGTCGCGGCCGTAGGCCATGGCATCGACATGTTCGACTGCGTGCTGCCGACGCGGAACGCCCGCAACGGCTGGCTTTACACGCGTCGCGGCGACGTCAAGATACGCAATGCCCGACACCGCGCCGATACGAATCCGCTCGATGAGGGTTGCACTTGCTACACCTGCCGCAATTTCAGTCGCGCCTATCTGCACCATCTGCAGCGAACCAACGAGATTCTGGGCGCGCGCCTGAATACGATCCACAACCTGCACTATTACCTGACGCTCGCCGCCGAACTGCGGCAGGCGATCCGCGACGACGCGCTGCCGGCCTACGCTGCCGCCTTTCGCGCGGGCCGCGCGCAAGGGGAGGCGGCGGACGGCTGAACCGGGCGGCGTTCGCGCTTCCGCGCCGTCCGGGCGGGTATCGGGTCCGGACAGCCGCGTCGGACATGGTAGAATTCGCGGCTAATTCAAATGCGATCGGCCGGCGAGCCCGTGGTATCGGGCAGTCAGCGAACCGCGACGCGAGGAGAATGCAATCGTGTTGATCAGCCCTGCCTATGCCCAGTCCGCTGGAGGCCTGTTCGGCGGCGACCTCATGGCGTTCCTGCCGATGGTCGCCATCTTCGTCGTCTTCTATTTTCTGCTGATCCGGCCGCAGCAAAAGCGCGCCAGGGAAACCAAGGCGATGCTCGAAGCGCTGCAGAAAGGCGACGAGGTCGTCACGGCCGGCGGCGTCGTCGGCAAGATCTCGAAGATTTCCGAGGGCTACGCCGAAGTCGATATCGCCCCGAACGTGACCATCACCGTTCAGCGCAGCGCGATATCCCTGATGCTCCCCAAGGGCACGATCAAGAGCCTGTAAGCACGCGGACCGGGCGCCGTCCGCGCGCGCAGCGCGAGCGACGTCCGCGCAACGTGCGCCGCCCATTCCCCGATGAATCGCTATCCCGCCTGGAAATACATTCTGATCGCCGTCGCGCTGCTCGTCGGGATCGTGTATACGCTGCCGAACTTTTTTCCCGAGGTTCCTGCCGTTCAGGTCTCCACCAGCAAAGCCAGCGTAAAGATCGACACCAGCACGCTGCAAGCGGCCGAGGACGCGCTGAAAGCAGCCAATGTCAGCTATACCGGGGCTTTGCTCAACAGCACAGGCGTCAAGGTCCGCCTGCCCGATCCCGATACGCAGCTGAAAGCCAGGGACGTGCTGCAGCAAAAATTCGGCGACAACTACATCGTTGCGCTGAACCTGCTTTCGACCTCGCCGCGCTGGCTGGCGTCGATCGGCGCGCTGCCGATGTACCTCGGCCTCGACCTGCGCGGCGGCGTCCATTTTCTGCTGCAGGTCGACATGAAGGCGGCGCTCGACAAGGCCGCCGATCGCTATCTGACTGACATCCGCTCGCTGCTGCGCGAGAAGAAAGTGCTGTACTCGGGCATTGCGCGTGAAGGCCAGAGCGTCGGCGTGCGCTTCCGCGACAGCGCCGAGCGCAACAAGGCTTACAACGAGATCGCCGCCGCTTTTCCCGATCTGCAACTCACCAACGTCGACGGTAGCAGCGACTTCAAGCTGGTCGGTGCCCTCAAGCCCGAGGCGCAAAAGCGCATCCAGGAAGGCGCCATACAGCAGAACATCACGATTCTGCGCAACCGGGTCAACGAGCTCGGCGTCGCCGAGCCGATCGTCCAGCAGCAGGGCGCCGAGCGAGTCGTCGTGCAGCTGCCGGGCGTGCAGGACACGACGCGCGCCAAGGACATCATCGGGCGCACCGCATCGCTGGAAATCCGAATGGTCGACGACGATCCTACGGCGCTGCAGATGGCGCTCTCCGGTCAGGTTCCGCTGGGCGACGACAAGCTGACCGACACCAGTGGCGCGCCGATCCTGGTCAAGCGGCAGGTCGTGCTGACCGGGGATCGCATCAGCGACGCGCAGCCTGGCTTCGACGGACGCACCAACGAGCCGGCGGTGCACGTCAGTCTCGACGCCTCCGGCGCACGCATCTTCAAGGAGCTCACGCGCGAGAACGTCGGCAAGCGAATGGCGATCCTGCTGGTCGAAAAGGGCAAGTCCGAAGTGATCACCGCGCCGGTGATCCGTGAGGAAATCGGCGGCGGCCGCGTACAGATAAGCGGCCGGATGAACACGCGGGAAGCCAACGACATTGCGCTATTGATGCGCGCGGGGGCGCTGGCGGCGCCGATGGAAATCGTCGAGGAGCGCACCGTCGGCCCGTCGCTGGGAAAGGACAACATCGAAAAAGGCTTCGACTCGGTGCTGTACGGGTTTATCGTCCTTGCCATTTTCATCTGCGCCTACTACATGCTGATGGGCGTCATATCGACGATTTCGCTGGTCGTGAACCTGTTGCTGCTGGTCGCGGTCCTGTCGATGCTGCAGGCGACGCTGACGCTGCCCGGCATCGCCGCGGTGGCGTTGACGCTGGGCATGGCGATCGACGCCAACGTCTTGATCAACGAGCGCATACGCGAGGAGCTTCGCTGGGGTGACACGCCGCACGCGGCGATACAGGCCGGCTACGAGCGGGCGTGGAATACGATTCTCGACTCGAACGTGACGACACTGATCGCCGGCCTGGCGCTGCTGATATTCGGCAGCGGTCCGGTGCGCGGCTTCGCGGTCGTGCATTGCCTTGGTATCATGACGTCGATGTTCAGCGCGGTATTCGTCTCGCGCGGCTTGGTCGCGATCCTTTACGGCGGGCGCAAGAGGCTCGAGAAAATCTCGATCGGACAGATCTGGAAGCCGGCGACATGAGCGCCGCGGCATCCGCCAGCAGCGGATCGTAGAGAGCGACGATGGAATTCTTCAGGATAAAGCACGACATCCCGTTCATGAAGCACGCGTTGGTGTTCAACGTCGTTTCGTTGGTCACCTTCGTGCTGGCGGTCTTCTTCCTGGCGACCCGAGGCCTCAATCTGGGCGTCGATTTTCGCGGCGGCACCGTCATCGAAATCGCCTACACGCACGCCGCGGACCTCACGCGCGTCCGCGCGGCGATCGACAAGCTGAACCTGGGCGAATTTGCCGTGCAGAGCTTCGGCAGCGCCACCAGCGCGTTGATCCGGCTGCCGCTGAAGGAAGGCGTGTCGACCGCCCAGCTCTCCGAGCGCGTGATGGCGGTGTTACGGGCCGACGACCCGA
>JBDTXW010000100.1:0-9452 GCA_040005975.1 Betaproteobacteria bacterium
CGGCGAGCAGCAGCGTTACGAAGGGTGCCTGCTTCCAGACGAAGGCGACGACGATCCCGCGCCAGTCGAGCAGGCTTTGCGCCGACAGCGGCTCCATCAGGCCGCTGCCGATCAGCACGTGGTTCAGCATGCCGTTCTTGGCGAGAAACGTCCGCATCACCTGTCCGGCAACGACGAACGGAATGAACAGCGGCCAGCGGTAGAGCCAGCGCAAGAGCGCGACCGCGCGCGGATTCTCGCCCAGCGTCAGGTAGCCGGCGATCGCGATCGACAGCAGGCCGATCAGCAAGGTCGACAGCAGCACGATCGTCAGCGTGAACAGCAGATCGGTCGTATAGAGGTCGAAGGCCTTGCTGAAATGTTGGAAGGTGAAGCCGCCGCCCTTGCTGCGAAACGCCACGACCGCCGACATCGTCAGCGGCGCGATGAAGAATGCAACGACGACGGCAAGCGCTGGCGCCGCGAGCGCCAGGCCGTGCCACCGCGCCGACGACGGCTGGGCATTCATCGCGCGCTAGCTCAACAGATGCGGCGAAGGGGAGCCGGCGCGTTAGTCGCGCGCCGGCCCGAACCAACGATCACTTATTTCAGTACGACGCGCTCATAGCCTTCGACGATGTCGGTGAAGTATTCCGACAACGGAAACGGCCGGCCGTACCTCGACAGATCGCTCGGCGAGATGTCGGTGAACAGCTTGTTCCAGCTCGCCTGGTCGAGCTTCGCCTGCACGTGCTGCGGATCGATGCCCGGGTACCAGTTGAATTGCTTGACGATGCCATCGGCCTGGACTTCGGGGCTTTCCGCCAGCTCGATGAACTTCTTCGCGAGCTGCGCATGCGCCGCCTTGGCGGGAATCACGTAGTACATAGGCTGTCCCGGCAGCCCCGGCGACGGCAGCGACAGTTTCATTTTCGGGCTCATGCGGCCGTCGGCTTGCCAGGTATAGAACATGTCGACCCACACCGGGCCGATGGCGATTTCACCGCGGTTCAGCATGTCGAGCGTTCCCGCATTGCCAGGTGTCATCACGACGAACTGGTTGAAGTCTTTGAGGCCGCCCAGCGCCTTGTCGATCGCAGCTTTTTGCGCGGGGTCGTACGGGCCCTTTTCCAGCTTGTCGGCCATCCCGGTATTCGCTTCGACCCAGCCCATGACGAATCCGACGCCGGACATGCCGCCCTTGACGCCGTTGTAGCCGAACTGCTTCGGATTCTTCTTCACCCATTCGGTCAGTTCGGCGAAGGATTTCGGCGGCGCCTTGACGAGCTCGGGGTTGTAGGCAAACGCGATCTGGCTGTGAAACATCGGCAGCACGTAACCGTCGACGTTTGCACCCAGCGCGTTGGTCGCGGTGTCGCGGGTGACCAGCTTGCTGACGTTGACGTCCTTGCGGTACGGCATCAGCAGCTTGTCGCCGACCATCGTCGCGGCGCCGCGCTGGTGGATGACGGCGACATCGACATCCCATTCGGCCGTGCCTGCCTTCTGCTGCGCCGACAATTTCTCATAGATTTTCTGCGAGCCCGAATCGCCGGGACCGGTACCGACGGCGCGCACCTTGACGCCGGGATTTGCCGACTCGAACTTCGGCGCCAGGTAGTTATTTACGTAGTCGACCATGTTCTGGTCGCCCGCGGTGATGACGTTCAACGTGGTCTGCGCGAACGCCGCACCGGCAAACGCGAACGCGAAAACGAGATTAAACAGGCGCGATTTCATCCAATCCTCCTAAGGCTGTGTTCCGACGGCGATTTTCGCGACGAATGTCGCCTGTGCGAATCGGCCGTTCCGCCCGCACCGCCGTCCCGGTGCAGTCACTTGACGACAATACCGCAAATCCTCGGCCGGCGACATCGACTCCGCCCGCTAGGCCGCCGGGCGCATCGAAGCTGCGGCGCCGCGGTCCCGCGGCTCGGGCGGAAACAGCAGCAGTGCCTCGCGTGGAACGGTAACCGAGGCCGGCGCCCCCTCGGGCACACGGTCTGGCGCGTGGACCCAGACGTCGCCCGCCGCAGTCCGCACGCGGTAGCGATAGCCGTGTCCGACATAGACGGACTGCGCGATCGTGCCCGAGAGCACGAGGTCGCCGCCGCCCGACGGCGCATCCGCCGCTCCCAGCCGGGCCGAGTCGCTGCGAAAATGCGCACGCACCCGCCGCTCCGGTCCGGAGTCCGCCGCCGCTTCGATCAATGTGCCGTCGTCGCGCTGAGTGACCTCGATCGCGTTATCCGCTCCCATGAAGCCGGCGACGAAGGCCGACGTCGGCCGATGGAAAATCTCCTCGGGAGCTCCGACCTGCACGATGCGTCCGGCGTCGATGACGGCGATTCGATCGGACAGCGTCAACGCCTCTTCCCGATCGTGCGTAACGTAAACGGCCGTAATCCCGATGCGCTGCTGCAGCGCGCGCAACTCGTGCCGGAGCTCGAGCCTCACCTTGTAATCGAGGTTCGACATCGGCTCATCCAGCAGCAGCAGGTGCGGATCGATCGCCAGTGCGCGGCCGAGCGCAACGCGCTGCCGCTGGCCGCCCGAAAGCTGCGTCACCGGGCGCGGCCCGAAGCCGTCGAGCTGCAGCAGTTTCAGCATGTCGGCCACGCGGGTGGCAATCGCGGTTTTGCTCCAACCGCGCATGCGCAGGCCATAAGCGATGTTGTCGGCGACATCCATGTGCGGCCACAGCGCGTAGGACTGGAACATCATCGCGGTCTCGCGCGCTTCGGGCGGCAAGCGCGTGATGTCCTTGCCGCCGACCCGGATCGTGCCCGAATCCGGCGTCACGAATCCGGCGATCGAGCGCAGAAGCGTCGTCTTGCCGCAGCCCGAGCTGCCTAAGAGCGCGATCATCTCGCCGCGCTCGACACCCAGGCTGACGCGATCGAGGACGCGCGTCGCGCCGTACGAGACGGTCAGCGCTTCGATCGAAAGATAA
This sequence comes from Betaproteobacteria bacterium, assembly GCA_040005975.1. Taxonomy (GTDB): domain Bacteria; phylum Pseudomonadota; class Gammaproteobacteria; order Burkholderiales; family Casimicrobiaceae; genus PALSA-1003. Next base: position 2,933 of record JBDTXW010000100.1, read on the forward strand.
GGCGGGTTCGCGTTCAAGCGGTCATCGCGATCGGCACATCCGAAGCAGGCGGTCTGCACTTTGATCTCGCGGGGCCGGATGCGTCGGCGATTGTGGCGCAATTGCCGATGCCGTTCAAGCCGACAGCGAAGGTCGCCGCTGGAACGGGAGTTGCATACGTTTGAGCGTTTACGGTGACGGAGGTCGCGATGCCCGTAGAGTGACTGCGAGCTCCGGGCCGATGCCGCATTTCGAGTGACGCCCAGCGGCGTTAATCGCCGCAGCGGGTCGCCTTTCGCGGCGAAGCGTCGATCGGAAAATGACTTTGTCATAGGAGAGGCTGCGATGACTGTCTGCAGTATGCGATCCGGAGCCGGCGCGATAAGCCGTCGACCCGGCGTGCGAACGGTCCGCGCAGTCGGGGGAGCGGAAAGATGAAGACGAACATGCCTGGCAGGATGACGATCTTACTGGCGGCCTTCGCGCTGATCGCGCCGTGCGCCGCAGCCGCGGATTTCGTGTTCTCGATCACCGAGGGCGTGACCTACTATCAGACGAACCGGGAAATCCAGGCCCGATTTCAGCCGCTGGCCGATCTGCTGTCGAAGGCGCTCAAGCGGTCGGTGCGCATGGTGGTAGTCAGCCCGTATCAGGAACTCCGTGAGGGCCTTGCCCGCCAGGAATACGACCTCTCATTCATCCATCCGGCGCACGTTTCTCTCGCTGCCATCAAGTCGGGTCAATACCATTCGGTTGCATGGACGACCGGCTTCACCGACTATTCGGTATTCCTGCTGATCAACAAGGATCAGCCGTATACCAAGTTCGACGATCTCAAGGGTCATACGGTCGTCAGTCCCGACCCCGACTCGATTACTGCGGCGATGCTGCGTGCAATGCTGCGCGACCAGAAGCTGGGTTCGAGCGACATCAAGGTGATCACGACGCGCTATCAGGACGCGGTGCCGTTTTACGTCGAATACGGATTTGCGCAGGCTGGCGCGACAGCGGCCAAGTCGGTGGCCAAGTCGTGGACGGGCAAGGGCGGCAAGATACTGCTGACTTCGCGACCGACGCCGATCAAACAGTTCATCGCCTCGTCCAAGCTGTCCGCGGATGACGACGAGAAGGTGCGCGCGGTGCTGACGACGCTCGGGCAAAGCGACGCCGGCAAGCATGCGCTCACGACGCTCGGCTATCAGGGCTTCGTTGCGCCGAACCGCGACGACGAGCTGAAGGCGATCGCCTGGCTCGGGTTGTGAGGCGTCGCGCCGGAGGACGGGCGCGACCGATACGCAGGTCCGGTGCGGCATCGAAGCCGCGCCGTTAGCGATGCCTGCCGCCCGTCCAAAGCCGCCGTGCGTCATCCGGCCATCGGGCACCCACGGACGCGGCGCATTCGCGACGCGGACGATACGCAAAGGCAGCCGCATCATCGAATATCGCGGTGCCCGCTCGAGCTGGGATGTCGCCTGCGAGCGCCCGCCAAGCGACCTTTTGGATCCTTACCACACGCTGCTGTTCGAGCTCTCCGACGGCACGGTGATCGACGCGGGCGTGCGCGGCAATGCGGCGCGCTGGATCAACCACGGCTGCGAACCGAACTGCGAGGCGATTGAATACGACGATGGCCGCGTGTTCATCCACGCCAGGCGCACGATCCGCGCCGGCGAAGAGCTGAACTACGACTACCGGCTGAGCTTCGTCGGCCCGATCAGCCGGCAAGCACGCGAAGCCTTGCGCTGCCGCTGCGGCGCCAGACGCTGCCGCGGCACACTGCTGCTGAAGGCGAAGCCGCCGGCGAAACGGCGGGCCCGGCGCTGAACACGCCCGTAGCGTTTCGCTTCAGTACTTTGCCAGCTCCATCTTGCCGATCTGGTTGCGGTGCACCTCGTCGGGCCCGTCGGCCAGACGCAGCGTACGCGCATGCGCGTACGCCTGCGCAAGACCGAAGTCGTCGCAAACGCCGGCCGCGCCGTGCGCCTGGATCGCCCAATCCAGAACCGTGCATGCCATCGCTGGCGCAGCGACCTTGATCATCGCGATTTCCGCACGGGCCGCCTTGTTGCCTACCGTGTCCATCAGGTAGGCGGCCTTGAGCGTCAGCAGTCGCGCCTGGTCGATCATGATGCGCGACTCGGCGATCCGCTCCAAGGTCACCGTCCGTTCCGCCACCGGCTTGCCGAACGTCGTCCGCGACTTGACCCGGACGCACATCTTTTCCAGCGCGCGCTCGGCCAAGCCGATCAGCCGCATGCAGTGATGGATGCGGCCCGGGCCGAGGCGTCCCTGCGCGATCTCGAATCCCCTGCCCTCGCCGAGCAGCATGTTCGCGTCCGGGACGAGCACGTTCGCGAAATCGATTTCCATGTGGCCATGCGGCGCATCGTCGTAGCCGAACACGGGCAGGTGGCGCAGGATGTTCACGCCCGGCGTATCGCGAGATACCAGCAGCATCGACTGCTGCGCGTGACGCGACGCCTGCGGATTGCTCTTGCCCATCACGATAAAGACGAGGCAACGTGGATCGCCCGCCCCCGACGACCACCATTTTCGACCGTTGATCACGTAGTGGTCGCCGTCGCGCACGATCGAGCACTCGATATTGGTCGCGTCCGACGACGCGACGTCGGGCTCGGTCATGCAGAACGCCGAGCGGATGCTTCCGGCCAGAAGGGGCTCGAGCCATTGCGCCTTCTGTGCGGCGGTACCGTAGCGCTCGAGCACTTCCATGTTGCCGGTGTCCGGGGCCGAGCAATTGAATACCTCCGGCGCCCAAAGCACGCGCCCCATGATTTCGCACAGCGGCGCGTATTCGGTATTGGTCAGGCCCGCGCCACGTGCGGATGCCGGAAGAAAAAGGTTCCAGAGCCCGGCGGACTTGGCCGCCGCCTTGAGGTCATCGATGAGGCGAGTCGGCTGCCAGCGATCGCCGGCCGCCACTTCCCGGCAATAGCGCTGCTCGTTCGGGTAGACGAATTCGTCCATGAAGGCATTCAGACGCGCCTGCCATTGGACGACGTTCGGCGAGTAAGCGAAATCCATCAGCATCCTTTCGCGAGCGCCGGGACCCTCCCGGCGCTTTAGCCGCGGTGCGCTACTCGCGCCCGGCCCTGCTCGACCTGCTTCCACGCCAGCTCGGCCAGCGGCCGTGCACGGCGTCCTGCCTCCAGCGCCTGTGCGCTTGCGGCGTTGCCCGCCAGTGCGCGCGCCAATACGCCCTGCAGTATGCCCGCCATGCGGAACATGTTGTAGGCCATGTAGAAATCCCACTCTCGTGCGGAGGGCTCCTCGAGCGTCGCGTCGTGGCGCAGATACGTCGCAACGTATTCGTCCTCGGTCGGAATGCCGAGCGACGCGAAATCGCAGCCGCGCAGGCCGCGAAATTCGTCCGGTGCTAGCCGCCAGGTCATCAGGTGATAAGCGAAGTCCACCAGCGGATCGCCAAGCGTCGACAATTCCCAGTCGAGCAGCGCCAGCACCTTCGGCTCGCGCGGAGCGAAAATCATGTTGTCGAGGCGAAAGTCGCCGTGCACGAGCGCGGTGCGCTCGCCCGGCGGGATATGTTGCGGCAGCCATTCGATCAGGCGGTCCATCGCATCGATTCGCTCGGTCGCCGAGGCCTGGTATTGGCGGCTCCAGCGGTCGATCTGTCGGGCGAGGTAATTGCCGGGCCGGCCGTAGTCAGCGAGGCCGAGGGCGGCGAAGTCGACGCGATGCAGCGCAGCGATGACGCGATTCATCTCCGCGAAAATCGCGCGCCGCTGCGCAGCCGTCGTCCCCGGCAGCAGCGGATCCCAGAAGATGCGGCCGTCGACGAAATCCATCAGATAGAACGGCGTACCGATCACCCTCTCATCCAGGCACAGGCAATGCGTTCGGGCGACGGGGACGGCGCTGCCGGAGAGCGCGCGGATTACGCGGTATTCTCGATCGATCGCATGCGCCGATGGCAACAGCTTGCCCGGCGGCTTGCGGCGCAGCACATACGACTTGTGGCCCGCGGTGAGCTTGTAGGTGGGATTCGATTGCCCGCCTTTGAACTGTTCGACCTGAAGCGGGCCGGTGAAACCAGCGACGTTGGCGGTGAGGTAGCGCTCGAGCGCGGCGACATCGAAGCGATGCGCGTCGGCGACCTGGCGCGTACCCGCGAACTGGCTGTAATCGCTCATCCGCGGCCGATCGGTCACCGAAACGCACTAGACGGCGGTCACGCCACCGTCGACCGCGACGATCTGGCCGGTGATGAACGCGCCGGCCTCGGAGGCGAGCAGCACCGTCAGGCCCTTCAGATCCTCCGGACCGCCGACCCGCTTCAACGGCGCCCTGGCGGCCACCGCTTCACCCATAATCTCGAACACGCCCTTGGTCATTTTGGTCGGAAAAAAGCCGGGCGCGATTGCGTTGACGTTGATGTTGTATTGCGCCCATTCGGCGGCCAGCGAGCGCGTGAAATTGACGACACCACCCTTGGTCGTGTTGTACGCCAAAGTCGCCGGCCTGCCGGGATCGCCGCCGCCGATCAGCCCTAGGATTGAGGCGATGTTGATAATCTTGCCCTGCCGGCGCGGCAGCATCGAGCGGCGGCCGACTTCCTGGCACATGACGAACAGCGAGGTCAGGTTGAGGTCGACGACCTTCTGCCAGGCCTCGAGCGGATGGTCGATCGTCGCCGCGCCCCAGGTGGTGCCGGCATTGTTGATCAGCACGTCGATCGGCCCGAGTGCGGCGATCGTCCGCTCGACGATCGGGCCGATCGCGTCCGGCTTGGACAGGTCGGCGACCAGCGGCACGACTTCGGCGCCCCATTGCGAGCGCAGCTGTTCGGCGGCCTGATCGAGCTCCTCGCCCTTGCGCGCGACCAGCGCGAGCCGCGCGCCCATCTCCGCCAGCGCCTCGGCCATCTGCAATCCCAGGCCGCGCGAGCCGCCGGTGACCAGCGCGGTCTTGCCGGTCAGTTCGAACCGTTGCTTGACGCTCATGACGCTCCCATCGAGGCTGCCGCAGCGGCCACATTCCAGGTTAACATTGTCCGCCAACGCGGATTGATTGCGTCGGTCAATCGGGCCGGATCAGCAACAGGAAGCCCAGGACAGGAGGAATTTCGATGAAGACTGTGATTGCATGGCCGCTCGTCGCGTTGATGAGCGTTGTCGGCATGGTTGCCGCCACTGCCGGCGCGCCCGAGAACCAGGTCAAGGTCGAAATCCAGAGCACCGGACTGCATGCCGACATGGCGCCAGGAATGTACGTCTGTGCCGAAGGCCATCTGCACATCAAGGCCACGGCGCAGAACCTTGCCGCGGTGCCGGTCGGCCCGATCAAGGTTGCCGGAAAGGTCTTCGACGCCGACGGAAAGCTGTTGGGCACCGCGACGGCGTCGACCAAACGTCCCGTGCTCAATCCCAATGAGACGGCCGACGTCAATCTGGAATTTCTGACCGTGACCGGTCCGCTGATCAAGCAGGTGAAAAATCAGACCGTCGAGGTCGTTGCCGTGGGTCCGAAGCCGTAACATGGGGGCACAGCGCGCGGCGATTCATTTCGCCTGCCGCGACGCGCCACAAGTCTTTCGCGCGCCAGGTTTTCACCTACACAACGCATCTGATTCGCTCCTACCAGATATGACTCGACGGCTGGTCTGCCGCCATGCGCCGGCACGATGTCGCGTCGATTTAGCCGCCCCCTCGATAGGACAAATTCTGCCGGTGCCAGGCATCCATGTGGCGCTTCACCTCCATCATGAACGATGGCTCGGGACAGCTTGGGTCGAGCCTACTCATGACTGGTCTTAGCCGGTTCTCGACAGTCGGCAAACGACCCACTCCGGTCGGTCAGCCGGGCAAATAGCAGACGTTGGTCCGCATTGACCGCCAGGTTTGGGCAGCATGAGTTCAGAGCCACCGGCGAACCCTTGCTTTGTAACGTAAATATTGCTCACCAAACTTGGCCTGTAAGTGACGTTCTTCTCTACGCACCACCCACCGATCCATCAATAGGAATACAGGAATCACCAAGATCAAGACCCAGCCATTGTCAAGGACAATGCCAAGACCCAAATACAACAGCGTCAGCGATAGATAAGTGGGATTACGCGAGAACTGGTAGGTTCCATCCGTAATCAGCGTTGACGCCGCCTTTCGAACATCCAACGTCGTAGTGGCACGACGAAAGCGGCTGAGCACGGGCGGCATGATCAGGTTACAACGGACCCGACGACGTATCTTGAGGAATCCGCAAAAAGCGAGAGGGGCCATAGATGGTCAAGCGCGACCCCTATAGCCAGCGCCACCAGGTAGAACACCGGAGGCGGGACGCGAATTCCAGGGCCTGACAGTGCATCCGTGTTCATATGTCGATTCTTCCAGTCGCGACCCGTATCGAAAAATTAGAATCTGAACACGTCAGTCTAGGGCGACAGCCATCCAGCGTAAAAAGCGGCTTGATGGACGAAGTACAGCGCAGCGCCGAACATGAGGGCGGCGCAGACGCGCTCGGCCCAGCGAATGAACGGGCGCGTGTTTTTCGCATGGAACAGCTT
>JBDTXW010000101.1:0-9397 GCA_040005975.1 Betaproteobacteria bacterium
GCCTGGTCCATCGTCAGCGTGCTGCCGGCGAGCGTGCCGTCGGCCAGTCGCACGCCCCCCAGGCATTTGTTGACGCGCAGCCGCCCCAGCTTGTATTCGCCGTCGGGCATGCCGGACGCGGCAGTCGAATCGGTCACGCAGAACAGGCAGGGAATCGCGCGCAATGCGGCCCGGATCGCGCCCGGGTGGACATGCAGCAGATCGGGAATGATCTCGGCGTAGCGCGCATGCGCCAAGGCCGCGCCGACGATGCCCGGTGCGCGGTGATGCATTCCGGTCATCGCGTTGAACAGGTGGGTGAAGCCGCCGGCGCCGCGCTCGAGCGCGGCTACGCCGTCTTCGTAAGTGCCCAGCGTGTGCCCGATCTGAACCTGGAATCCGGCGGCACGCAGCGCAACGATGATATCGAGATGGCCAGGCAGCTCCGGCGCCAGCGTGATCAGCCGGATCGGCGCCAGCGCGTGCAGCGCGCCGATTTCCGCGATCGACGCGGGGCGGGCGAAGTCGGGCTGCGCCCCGAGCTTGCCCGGATTGATGTAGGGGCCTTCGAGGTGCACACCGAGCACGCGCGCCGCGCCGCTCGCGCGGGTCCTGCACGCGGGCGCCAGTGCCCGCATCGCGGTTTCCACCTCGGGCAACGGCGCCGTCATCGTCGTGGCAAGCAGCGACGTCGTGCCGTGCCGCACATGCAGCCGTGCAATGCGATCGATCGCCTCGCCGCCTTCCATCGTGTCGCTGCCGCCGCCGCCGTGCACATGCGTATCGATGAATCCCGGCAGCACGATCGTTTTCGCTTCGCGCCGCGCCTGTTCCTCGGTCTGCGGCGTGCCTTCGATGCGCCGAACGCGCCCGCCCTCGTACTCGAGCGCGCCGCGCACGAAGCCCTGCGGCATCAGGATGGCGCCTTCGACGCGGCGCATGCTCATGCCTCGCGCCTCATCTCGGCCACGAAATCGTAGTAGTCGCTGCGGCAATACGAATGCGTGAGCTCCACTGCCTGCCCCGTGTCCAGATAGCCGACGCGCGTGATGAACAGGACCGCGCGCCCGGTCGGCACTTCCAGCAATTGCGCCAGCCTCGCGTCGGCGTTCAGCGCCCGCAAATGCTGCAGCGCGCGCACCGGTGCGCGCCCCAGCGTCGCCAGGTGCGCGTAAAGCGATGCATCGACCTGCGACGGATCGGGCAGCACCTGCTCGGGCAGCACGCTGATCTCGTAGGCCATCACAACGTTGTCCGCCAGGCGCAGGCGCTCCAGGCGCGCGACGCGCGAGCCCGGCGACAGCCCGAGGGCGAGCTGCTCGTCGGGCGCGGCGGCGGTACAGCCACGCGCGAGCCAGCGCGACGAAGGCGTAAACCCGCGCTGGTGCAGCTCCTCGGAAAAGCTGGTAAGTCGCGACAGGGGCTGCTCGAGCCGCGGCGCGATGTAGTTGCCCGAGCCGCGCCGGCGTACGACCAGGCCCTGCTCGACCAGCTGATCGATCGCCTTGCGGGCAGTCACTCGTGACAGGTTGAGGGACTCGGACAGCACGCGCTCGGACGGCAGCGCCTGGTCGGGCTGGTAGTCGTGGTTCCGTATCGCCAGCGCGAGCTTTTGCGCGAGCTGCATGTACAGCGGCGAGGCGGCTCTTGCATCGGCCCGGAATTCGAACGGGTGGTCCTTCATCGCGCGCTGTCGCTCAATGCCTGTCGGACCAGCCGCAGCGCGCCGTCAGCGGCGTCGCCTGCCGGATCGACGACGCGCGCCCGAATCGATGCGTCGAACCGAGGCAGCAGCGCTTGTCCGATACTGCCGCAAACCGCCAACGGTAACGTGCCCTCGGGATCGAGCGCCGCGGCGATTTCCTCGAGGGCCCGCGCGGCGCGATCGAGCAGCTGTGCGGCGAAGGGATCGGTGGCAACCGCGTCGAACACCAGCGGCGCGAGTTCGGCATACGCATTCTGGCCCGGTCGATCGCACCAGGCCAGCAGCGCTTCGCGCGAGATGCCAGCCAGCGAAAGGACCGCCCCGACCAGCGGGCCGACGGGCGCGTGGCCGTCGACGGCGCGATGCGTCTCGCGCATCGCGCGCAGTCCCAGCCATGCGCCGCTGCCTTCGTCGCCGACCGGAAATCCCCAGCCGCCGACGGCAACGCGGAGGCCGTCCCGGCGGATGGCTTCACCGACGCTGCCCGTCCCGGCTGCGACGATGGCACCCGGCCGCCCTTCGTGCGCGCCGAGCAACGTCATGTACGCGTCGGTGTCGAGCGCGATCTGCGCGAATGGCGGTGCGTCGCGAAGGAAGCTTTCGCAACGTTCGCGCACGTTGGCGCCGGCAAGGCCCAGACCCAGCGCACATTGCGCCGGGGACGCCGGCGCAAGTTGCGCGTCCGCGAACGCCAGCGCGATGGCTTGAGCTATGTGCTCCCACGCCTGATCGATTCCCTGCCCGAGTGCTGACGGGCCGGACGCGGCAAAGCCCAGCACCGCGCCCTCGGCCGAAGCCAGCCGCGCCCGGGTACGCGTGCCGCCGCCGTCAACGCCGATGTGGTAGCGGATCGCCGTGGGTTGGGCGGAGGTCAACGGATTCGATGCCTGCGGATGAGGAATGCGGCAAGCTTAGTACCGAAAATACCAGTTCGTCAATTGGTATTCTACTGGTCTGTGGCTGTGATGCCGGCTGGGGCAAAGAAGGCGAGCGCAGACGCGGCGCCGAGTCGTAGCCGGCGCGGGCCAGCAGCGGGTCGAGCAATACCAGTTGGCCGCCGCGGGCCGAGCAGGGAGGGCAGTAGACCTTCAGTCGAGCAGCGTGCCGAGCAACCCCGCGAGGCCCAAGCCGAGTGCAGCCAGGGCGTCGCCGGCGATCAGGCCGCCGCCGACCAGCGAGGTCGTGCTCATGTCGCTGGGCAGTGCTGCCGGCTTGTCCTTCCGCTTGGGCAGACTGTTGACGATGCTCGAGAGCACGCCACCGGCGGCGAACCAGGCCGAAGTGGCGAGGTTGAGGAATCCGCCGAACGACGATGCATACGGCGACGGGAGCACGATCGCATCGAGCATGAAGTCGGTGCTGAAGCCCACCCGCCCCGACTTCACGAACGCCCGGTATCGCTCGCGCGACTTGATGTACTTGCGCAGAAACTCGGTCACAAACCCGATCAGGATGCCGATCCAGATCGCGGTGCGCTGATACGGCTTGTCGTCGGTAAGGCTGCGCAGTACGCCGACGAACTTGTAGGTCATCGCGGAGGTCCACTGCGCCGGCTGCTTGTCGGCGGGCATCGTGGTCTGGTCGAGGCCCAGCACCGGATACGCGCTCATGAAGAGCTTGGCGAACACGACGGCCATGATCGCGCCCATCACGATGCCAGCCACCTGGAAGCGGAACTGGATCGTCCGGTTGGTGCCCAGCCGCCAGCCGGTCGACCGGTCCTGCTGCATGTCGCAGGCTTCGCTGGTCGACACCAGCAGGACCGTCGCGGCCATCATCCCGACGATCGGATCGCGCAAGCCGATGCCCGCCATCAGGACCACGGTGACGACGAACGCGGAAGAAATGGGATTCGAGTCGGTGATGCCGAGGGATATCCCGTTGACCAGCGCGAACACGAACACGAGCAGCACGGCCATCACCAGATAGCCGACCGGCTGGTGCAGGACCTGCGAGCCGACGATGACGATGCAGATACCCCAGAACACGACCCAAGCCACGAGTCGCCGGGTATTCGTGCGCTTCCAGTCCTCCTGCTCGACCACCTTCTCCGCGCTGACCTGGCGCGAGCGCTGCCAGGCGCGGAAGAGAATCAGCGAGACATCGACGACCGCCGCGCCCATAATCATGCCGAGCGCGATCAGGAACGTGATTTTGCGGAATGGCTCGTTCGGCTGCAGCCATCCGATCGAGATGAAATACGGAATCATCGCCCAGCCGGCAAGGCCGCCGACGATCGCGGCGATGCCGATGCGCGCTCCGACGATCATGCCGGCGCCGAACGTCGAAGTCGACAGGTCGATCGCACCCAGCACTGCTATCTTCGCGCTTCCGATGCCGCCTGCGACGCCGAGCGCCATGCCGCCGAAGAGGCGCGACACCGATTGCCGGAGCAGCTCGGGATCGGTCAGCGCGCGCAGGATGTTCGCGACGGCGAGTCCCGACGGAAAAGTCAGCTGCAGGCGGTCGACGAGGATCGGCGTGTAGAGCATGCCCACGCCGACGCCGAACATCCCGATGCACATCATGTACAGGATCAGCTGCCACATCGGCGGGGCCGGCATGCCCATCCAGGTCATCGCCTGGATGACGACCGCCATCGCACTCATGCCGGCGACCGAAGCCGCCGTCGTCTGGATGTAGTTGGCGCCGTGGCGTCCCGCCGCGCCGTAACCGAAAGTCACCGTCGAGCCGAGTATGCCGGCCAGCACCTGCCCGCCGACGAAGAATCCCAGCGAGAAGTTCATGTACGACGCCGCGACGCCGCCCAGCGGACCCAGGATCAGGATGCCGACGGCACCAAGCAGCGCGTAATACTTCCAGGTTCCGGGCTTGGGCAGCCACGTCCAGCGCGGCGCGGCCTCGGAAAGCGGCATCGGTGTCGTGGCCATGGTCCTCCGGCGTCGTTATCGATCGGCGCTCATCTTAATGGACTTGTGCCGGTGACGATACCGGTGGCGTGCTCCGGATCAACTTCGTGCGCCTGCAGCCACGATCCCCGACGGATGCAGAACCGCAGAGTCAGCGCTTGCCTATCTGCACGAGCTCGTCGGCGATCAACCACGCGCCGCCCTCGCGGCGCAGGGTCGCCTCGCCGTGCAACGCATCGAACAACTTGCCGCTGCCGTCGAACAGCACGACGGCGCGGTCGCCGCGGGTGTAGCCGCCGACGACGGTTACGCTCTGCATCCGGTAGTGCATATCGTTCCAGCGGAAGTCGAGATAATCGGCGAGATCGTGGAGCTTCTCGTGCTGGGACAGCAGCTCCTTGCCGCGGCTGTCCGATACTTCCTTCAGTGCGGCTGTGTCGCTTGCCGCCAGCGCCTTGTGATAGGCGAGGTAGGCTCGCCCTTCAGCGCCGCCGCCCGTGGGCAGCGGCTCGCCCCACGACTTGGCTGGAATCGGCACGTCGAATTTCACGTCGAAGGCGACGCCGCCGGCCTCGCCTTTGAACGCGATGCTTCCGCTCAAGCGGCCGCCGGTGCCCTTTACCGTCGACTGCACAGTCGAGTCGTAGCACCAGCCGCAACCGTCGCCGGACGCGAAATAATACGAATAACCGCGGTATTTGCCATCGGGGTCGAAGTCGAAGGTGACGACCTTGACGCGATCGCGGGCAAAAATTCGTGCACTGCCGCGCCGCGGTCGTACCAGTCGTTCAGCAGATCGGCTCTGAATTCCGCGTTCGACACCGCGACCTTCACGGCCCGGTCCTGGCCTCCGCTAGCCTGGTCCCAGTAGCTGTACGCGCCGGCAATCGGGACGTCCTGCGTGCGGCCGGCAAAATGACCCGATGCCGTCTGCGCGGCGGCGGTGGAGACCAGCGCCAAGGCGATGGCAGCGCCGGCGCCCGCGGTTCGCAACAGAGCGAACGCCCGCTCGTGCCGTTCTCGCCCCGCCGCGAGTTCGTGCATCGCATCCTCCTTGCATCGGCGTGCCCGCCACGCCGCGCACCGGCGCTGTCCGGCCGTGTGCTTTAAACCCGCCGAGCGGATTATCCCCAATTTCGCTAAGCTTCAGGGAAAGTGAACGGACACGCTGGCGGCGGCGTGCGCCGGCGATCGGCTGACGCGATTATCGAGCGCGCCGCCGGAAAATAGCGCGAAAGGGAAACGACCCGATGAGAAATCGTTGCGCTGACACCGTCATCGTCTGTCTTGCCGCGCTCGTCCTGTGGGGTTGCGGCGGGGAGGAGCCTTCATCGAGCACGTCGGCGAAAGCGACCGCGAAGGTGGCCCAGAAGCCGGCCGAGGAGAAGGTGCCGCCGTTTGCGTATCCCGCGCCGGTGAAGGGCCACATCAAGGAAGTGAATATCGGCGAGTTCGACCTGGTCGACGGCATCGCGTACCCGGCCCGGGTTGGCGGTGGCACCGTCGTCTATGTAGCGAGCAAGCCCATCGCCTCGCCGATGCTCGTCGACTCGGCCTGTCCGCTGACACAGGCACGCGCGCTCTCCAAGTTGCGCAATGCAAATTTCAGCGAGGTGACGCTCGATGCCTCCGGGCGCTCGAGATACTTCGACGCCGGCACGCCGTTCGCTGGGAGCCTCACCGATCTGACGCTGCGCGACTGGTCGAGCACACTGAAGGTCGACGCTGGCCGCGCGAAAGGCAATGTCGCGCACAGGCAGTACGGCCAATACGAGTTCGATCTGGCGCTGTCGAATCCCAAGTTCGACGAGATCAGCGATGGCGATCGGCAACAAAAGCGGCGCCTGCCGGCTACCACGCCGAAGCCGACCGAGCAGGCAGTGACCGCTGCGTACGTGGCGATGCGCGACGCGGCGCTCAAGAAGAACTTGAAGGCCATGCTGTCAGCGCTGGGTTTCGACGCCAAGCAGATCGCGGCAATTCGCGGGTTGGACGGTATCGATGCCGATTTCCTGGTCTTCGCGGATCGCTTTCTGACGCCGGGAACGCCCGGCGACCCCTGGACCAAACCTGGCGCAGGCCAGGTGCGAGGCGAAGGTCTGAAAACCAGCGGCAAGAAGTATTTCAACGACTATTACTTCGATCTCTGCGGGGACCACCTCGTACTGACCGGCATCGTCGAGCAGTCGCCATAGCTGCGACGGTTCAACGGGTCGTACCTCTCGCTTTTGCGACGCCGTTCAGCGTCGACGCGCCGTCTCTTCGGGCGGTCGAACGGTGCGGCAGGTCACCAGCAGCAACAGGTCGTAGACGATTTTGCACCCGGCGGCGATCGCGAGCGGCCAGCCAAAGCTGGACAGCCCGAGGAGATAACCGGCGATCAGCGGGCTCGTCGCCGATGCGAGGCTGCGCGGCACCGAGGTGATGCTCGCGGCCGCCGCGCGCTCGCCCGGTGACACGACGGCCATCACGTACGAGCTCCGCGTGGGCACGTCCATCTGCGACAGGGCGCTACGCACGAGCAGCAGCACGATGACCCAGGTCAGGTCGGGCACGAAGGGCATCAGCAGCAACAGCACGCTGGACGGCAGATGGGTGAACACCATCGTGTTGATCAGGCCGATGCGGTTGGCGATGCGCACGGCAACCAGGTACGAGAAGGCCGAGAACACCCCGGTCCAGAAGAAGATCGTGCCGGCGATGGCGGTCGAGAGCTGAAACTTCTCGAACAGCCACAGGGCGAGCATCGACTGCACGATGAATCCGCCGCCGAAAGCGTCGAGGCTGAACAACGCAGCGAGGATGTAGACGATGCGCCGGGATGGGCCGAGTGGCGCCGCGGGCGCTTCGGCTTCGGTGGCGAGCCCGGCCGGCAGCTTGCGGTAAACCAGCGCCGAGGCGACGCCGATCAACGCGTAGACGGCGAACATCGCTTGCATCGCCGATTGCATCGATACGCCGGATACCTTCGCCAGCAATTCGGGGACGCCGGCAAATAGCGCGCCGGCGGCTCCTACCAGCGCGCCGACCAGACTGTAACGCGCGAACACCGCCGTGCGCTCCCGGTCGGGCACGATGCGGGCGAGCACCGCCTGCTCGAGTGGCAGGAAGACGCTGACGTCGCCGCTCGACGGATTGAGCGTGCCCACAAAGGCGACGACCAGCAGCGGCCAGAATTGTGTCACCGCCGCAAAGCCCAGGCCGGTCGCGGTCATCAGCGCGGTGGCGGCGAGCAGCAGCGTCCGGTAGCGATAGCGGTAGGCGTGCAGGCCGACGAGCAAGGTGAGAAGGCCGGAACCGAGCAGGGTCCCGGTCGTGATCACGCCCACTTCGAACGGCGACAGACCGAGCGCGAGCAGATAGACCGGAAGCAGCAGGCTGACATAGCCGTCGCCGAAGGCGCGCAGCGCGCGGACCCACAACAGCCGCCGAACGTCGGGCGAGATCATCGCGTCGGGACCGCGCCGCAAGGTGGACTATCCGATGCGGTCCGCCCCGCGCGCATGCTCGCCTCGGCTTGCGTTTTCACTTGGAGGCTTTGGACTCGTAGGCGAAGTTATCGAACACAGTGACGCTGTCGGCCTTGGTCCAGACCCCGACTGCGCCGGCTGCGGCAATGTGGGCATCATCGGTCTCGATGTAGATCTTGCCATCGAGCGCAACCCGGATATGCTGTCCTGCAAACTCCACGCGCAGCGTATGCCATTGGTTGCCGGCGACGGGAGCGTCGACGTACTTGAGTGTATTTCTTCGCCCCGCTTGCGTGTAATAGAGCGAAACGTTGTTCTCCAGCGCGTTGGCGCGCGCGACGTAATAGTGGCCGCCATCCTGCCACCGCCACACGACGCCCCCCGCCTGATCCTCGTCGCCAGCGAGCGGCTTGAAGCGAACCTCGACGTATCCATCGGCAACGGAAGCGCCCTGTCTGACGCACCAGGGAAAATCGCCGCGCCCGCTCTGCTTCAATACGTTCGGCTTCGATGGCGCGCTTGCGTCCGCCTCGACGCGCCATCGCGAAGTCCCCTGACCGGTGACGCCGGCGATCCAGCCTGCCGGAACCGTGCCGACCGCGTCGACGTCGAAATTGAATGTCTCTGCCATGGCTGTTGCGCTCCCGAGTTGACTGCCAAGAATTGCGATAGCTGCCCAAAGGGTCCGACGGGTCATGTGATGCAGCTCCAGCGGGCACGCCGACGTCGCGTCAGCGCGCCATCCATTGTCTTTGAAGCGAGTGGTAGCCGCGGCATCGCGCTGTCGCCGCGCAATCCTCGGGGCGACGCAAGCTTCCGAGCAACAGCGCGAGGCGGCAGACGTGCGGGATGAATCGCTATCGCCGAGAGTGCTGACGAGAAGGCCCGGATTACTGCGCTATCGACTGCGTCCAACGTACGCTCCCGTGGGCACTTGACCCGACGATCGGAGCAGAACTTGGACGCCGCTGGGCGTCTTGAGCCGGGGAGTCTGCTTGCAATCCCCGTGGTGATCCAAGGCTAATCCTTCGCAGCGTCGACCGTCAAGTGGCCTCTCGTCGCCTGCGGCCGTGGCGCGATTGGTGGCCGCCCACCAATCTCGCGGTGAGACTTACCGGGCGGCGGACGGGCCCGACTATAGCTCGACGATGCTTTTGAATCCGCCCCAGAACATTCGCATCCCGTCGATGGGCATGCTCTTGGGATCCATCATGTCCTTCATGCGCGGATCGTCCATCACCTTGGCGTTGACGCTGTCACGATTCTCGCGCGAGTTATAGACGATCCATGAAAACGCGACGACCTCGTCGTCCTTGAGCTGCACGCTTTGCGGAAACGACGTGACCTTGCCAGGCTTCACGTCGTCGCCGATA
>JBDTXW010000102.1:0-9392 GCA_040005975.1 Betaproteobacteria bacterium
GGCCCGACGATCTTGTCGACCTGGGCAATCGTCGCGGTGCCGTACGCCAGCGCCGCAATGGCTTGCGCACCGCCGATCGTATAGGTTCGCGTAACACCGGCCAGGTGCGCCGCAGCGAGCACCAGCGCATTTTTCACCCCGTTGGGCGTCGGCACGACCATCACGATCTGGTTGACGCCGGCGACCCTGGCCGGAAGCACGTTCATCAGCACCGACGAAGGGTACGCGGCCTTGCCGCCGGGAACGTAGACGCCCACCCGCTCGAGCGGCGTGACGCGCAAGCCGAGGCGCGTGCCGTCGGGCTCGGTGAACGACCAGGATTCGGCGCCCTGGCGCGAATGGTAGGCGCGGATGCGCTCGGCAGCCTGCGCGAGCGCATCCTTTTGCTCGGCGGGCAGCGTGTCGTGCGCAGCCTTAAGCTCCGCCGCCGGCAGCTCCAGCGCGGCGACCGACGTGGCCTTGACCCGATCGAACAGCGCGGTGTACTCGAGCACCGCGGCATCACCACGGATGCGAACGTCGGCGATGATGCTGGCGACCGACGCATCGACCGCATCGTCATGCGCCTTGTCGCGCTCCGTCAGCTTCGCCAGCGCCAGCGCGAAGTTCGGATCCGACGTATCGAGGCGGCGGATGTCAGGCATCGCGTCGGGCCGCCGCGGCGATGGCGTCGAGTATCGGCTGCACGGCATCGCGCTTGAGCTTGAGCGCGGCGGGATTGACGATCAGCCGCGCGCTGATCGGCTGAATATCCTCGACGACCACGAGGTCGTTGGCCTGCAGCGTGTTGCCGGTGCTGACGAGGTCGACGATCAGGTCGGCCAGGCCAACCAGCGGCGCGAGCTCCATCGACCCGTAGAGCTTGATCAAATCGACATGAATTCCCTTGGCGGCGAAATGTGCGCGCGCGGCGCCGACGTATTTGGTGGCGACCTTGAGGCGAGCACCACGCTTGACGGCGCTGGCGTAGTCGAACCCCCGGCGAGCAGCGACGACGAGCCGGCAGCGTCCGATCGCCAGGTCCACCGGCTGATAGAGGCCCTCGCCGCCGTGCTCGAGCAGAACATCCTTTCCGGCGACGCCCAAGTCCGCGGCGCCGTGCTGGACGTAGGTCGGAACGTCGGAGGCGCGCACGATGACAAAACGCAGGTCGGCGCGATTGCTCGCCAGAATCAGCTTGCGCGAGGTGTCCGGGTCTTCCTCCGGAGCGATGCCGGCCGCGGCGAGCAGCGGCAGCGTCTCATCGAAGATGCGCCCCCGGGAGAGCGCGATGGTGAGCGAGGACATGGCGGGCGGGAATCTGCGCATTCTATCGCACTCGCGGGTGCGACCGCCGGCAGGCGTCAGCTCACGCGACGGATCCGCGCACCGAGTGCCGAGAGCTTGTCCTCGATCCGTTCATAGCCGCGGTCGAGATGGTAGATGCGATCGATCACCGTCTCCCCTTCGGCGATCAGGCCCGCGATCACCAGCCCGGCCGACGCCCGCAAGTCGGTCGCCATCACATTGGCTGCGGTCAGCTTCTGCGCGCCACGGACGATCGCCGTATTGCCCTCGACCTCGATCGCCGCCCCCAGGCGCTTCAATTCCTGCACATGCATCATCCGGTTCTCGAATATCGTCTCCGTGATCATCGAGGCATCGTCGGCGACGCTCATCAACGCCATCAACTGCGCCTGCATGTCGGTCGGAAATCCCGGATAAGGCGCAGTGCGCATCGACACCGATCTGAGCCTGCCATTGCGGCTGATGCGGATCGTGCTGCCGTCGACCGCGACGACGATGCCGGCCTCAGCGAGCTTGTCGAGGACCGCACCCAGCGTATCGGGCCGCGCGCCAACCAGCGCGACGTCGCCGCCGGTCGCGGCCGCAGCGACTAAGAAGGTGCCCGTCTCGATGCGATCGGGCATGATCGTGTGTGTGGCACCCGACAGGCGCGCCACGCCCTCGATCACGATGCGGTCGGTGCCCGCCCCGGAAATCCTGGCGCCCATCGCATTCAGGCAGTCGGTGAGATCGACCACCTCGGGTTCGCGCGCTGCGTTGTCCAGCACCGTCGTGCCGGACGCGAGGGTCGCGGCCATCACCAGGTTTTCGGTCCCCGTAACCGTCACGACGTCGAAGACGAAATTGACGCCGGACAGCCGCTTCGCCTTCGCATCGATATAGCCGTGATCGAGATCGATCTCCGCGCCCATTGCCTGCAGGCCCTTGACGTGCTGGTCCACCGGGCGCAGCCCGATCGCGCAGCCGCCCGGAAGCGACACGCGCGCTTCGCCGCAGCGAGCGAGCAGCGGACCGAGCGCGAGGATCGATGCGCGCATCGTCTTTACCATCTCGTACGGCGCGAGCGGCCAATCGATATCGGCCGCCGAAAGCGTAAGCGCGCCGTCGTCCGCTTCGGCGTGGACGCCCATCTGCGCCAGCAGCGAGCGCATCGTGCGCACGTCGTTGAGCTTCGGGACGTTCCTTAGTATCAGCGGTTCGGGCGTCAGCAGAGCGGCGCACAGAATCGGCAGCGCCGCGTTCTTGGCCCCGGAGACCCGCACTTCCCCGTGCAACGGCACGCCGCCCGTGATCGCCAGCTTGTCCATGCGACGCTAATCCGCCGGCGGGCGCCACTGCGCCGGCGTCATCGTCTGCATCGACAGCGCGTGAATGTCCTCGCGCATGCGGTCGCCGAGCACGCCGTAGACGAGCTGGTGCTGCCGCACCTTGCTCAAGCCGGCGAACGCGGCGCTGACGATCAGCGCCTGGAAGTGCCGGCCGTCGCCCTCGACGGCGACGTGCTCGCAGGCAAATCCCGACTCGATCGTGCGCTTGATGTCTTCCGGAGTGACCATCGCGATATCAGTGCCGGAGCTTATACCCGCGCTTGAGCAGAACCAGCGTTACTGCGCTCAATACCGCGCAGAAAAAGACGACGACCGCGAGGCTTGTCGTCGGCGCGACGTCCGACAGCCCGAAAAAGCCGTAGCGGAAGCCGTCGATCATATAGAAGAAAGGGTTGAAATGCGACAGCGTCTGCCAGAACGGCGGCAGCGAGTGGATCGAGTAGAAAACGCCCGAAAGAAACGTGAGCGGCATGATGACGAAGTTCTGGAATGCCGCCAGCTGATCGAACTTGTCGGACCAGATGCCGGCGATCAGTCCAAGAACGCCCAGGATCGCGCTGCCGAGCAGCGCGAAGGCAAGCGCCCACAGCGGGTGTTCCGGCGCGATCGGCGCGAACCCGAGCGTTACGACGAAGACGCCCAGTCCGACGACCAGCCCGCGTATCATCGCGCCCAGCACGTACGCGGCGAACATATCGAGCGGCGACAGCGGCGTCAGCAATACGAAGATCAGGTTGCCGGTGATTTTCGACTGGATCATCGACGACGAGCTGTTGGCGAATGCATTCTGCAGCACCGCCATCATCACCAGGCCGGGAATCAGGAACGCGGTGTAAGAAACGCGCCCGCCGAAGACCGAGACATGCGATTCGAGCACGTGCGAAAAGATCAGCAGGTAGAGCAGCGCCGTCAGCACCGGCGCGAGTATCGTCTGGAAGCTCACCTTCCAGAAACGCAGCAGCTCCTTGTACAGCAACGTCAACCAGCCCGCGCCGCGCGCCGGCAGCAGGCGCGGCGGGGCGGCCACGCGCTGCGCCGATTCGTCGATCGCCTTCATTCCTGCCGCGCCATGATGCGAAGGAACACCTGCTCGAGGTCGGCTTCCTGCAGCGACAGCTCGATGATCGCGACATGTGCTCCGCGCAGCGCCGCCAGCAGGCTCTCGAGCTCGGCATAATTCGCAAGCGACAGCAGGCAGGTCTGTCCGTCGCGGCGCACTACGCGGGAAGGCCACGGATCCGGCAGCGGATCGGCGACGCTCAGGCGGACGGTCAGTCCGGCGAAGGTCGACAACAGGTTCTGCTTGGTATCGAGCGCGACGATCCTGCCCGCCTTGAGCATCGCGATGCGGCCGCACAAGGCCTCGGCTTCCTCGAGGTAGTGGGTGGTCAGGATGATCGTGTGTCCGTCGCGATTGAGCTTGCGGATGAACGACCACAGGCTCTGCCGCAGCTCGACGTCGACGCCGGCGGTCGGCTCGTCGAGGACGAGCACCGGCGGCTTGTGCACCAGCGCCTGGCCGATCAGCATGCGGCGCTTCATCCCTCCCGACAACGCGCGCATGTTGGTGTTCGCGCGCGAGGCCAGCCCCAGGTGGTGCAGGATTTCGTCGATCCAGTCGTCCTGATCGCGAATGCCGAAATATCCGGCCTGGATGCGCAAGGTCTCGCGCACGGTGAAAAACGGGTCGAACACCAGTTCCTGGGGCACGACGCCCAGAAGGCGCCGTGCCCGCGCGTAGTCGCTGACGACGTCATGGCCCAGCACACTCGCCTTGCCGCGATCGGCGCGCGTGAGCCCGGCGAGGATCGAAATCAGCGTGGTCTTGCCGGCCCCGTTCGGACCGAGCAGGCCGAAGAATTCGCCCTCCTCGACCGTGAGGTCGACGCCGGAGAGCGCCTGCACCGTACCGAAGCGGCGCGCGACGTCGACGATGTCGACGGCAGCGCTCATACGCGGAGAGCGCGACCGACGATCGGCGTCGTGCGCCACGGCTGCCTCACGGCAACGCGGTCGAGGGTGCTCGCGCGCCGCGAGGCGCGTGCGCGCGCAGGCGTCCGGGCCAAGGCGTTCAGGCGGGAGAAAGGAGTCCGTCGACGCCGTAGAGCTCGGCGAGCGAGGCCATGCTCGGCGGGATGTTTTCGAATGCCAGCGACCTGCGTTCGCCAGCGGCCCGGCGCTTCCATTCGAGCAGTATCGCCACGCCCGCGGAATCGACCGGATCGACGCCCTTCAAGTCGACGCGCCCGCTTTCCGGCAGCGGCACGATGACGCTGGACGCGAGCACGCCGGCGACGTTGTTGATCGTCAGCGGACCGGTGAGCACCCAGCGGCCGTCGGCGGCGCTCAATACCGGCGCGACCGCGTCCGCTGGCACCGCCGGCTGTTCGCTTCGCGTCACTTCGGCGTCGGTCCCTTGTTCTTGCCGACCAGCATCTTGATCAAGCCGTCGACCCCGGACTGCTTGATCGCGTCGTTGAATTCGTCGCGGTAGTTGGTCACCAGGCTCACCCCGGCGACGATGACGTCGTATGCCTTCCAGCCTTCCGCAGTCTTGGCCATGCTGTAATCGATCTGGACCGGCGCCTGGCCCGGCCGGCGCACCGCCGTCCGCACCGTCACGTCGGTGTCGCCGGGGTTCATCTTCAGCGCCGCATAGTCCATCGCGTTGTCGCGATAGTTGGACAGCGCGCCCGAGTAGGTGCGCACCAGCAGCGTGCGGAACTCGTCGGTCAGGCTTTTCTGCTGCTCGGGCGTCGCGCTGCGCCAGTTGCGTCCCATCGCCAGCGCCGTCATGCGGGGGAAGTCGAAATTCGGCGCCAGCTTGCTCTCGATCAGCTGCTTGACCTTGGCCTGGTTGCCCGTCTGCAGATCCTTGTCGCTGCGTATCGTCTGCAGTACGTCTTCGGCGACTCGCTTGACCAGAACATCAGGCGCCTCCTGCGCCGGCGCCTGAGCGTGCGCGGTCACGGTCAGCGCCAGAATAGCAGCGAACAATAGCGATACCCATCGGTAAATCATCGTGAACCTCGTCGAATGTTCATGTGTCGCAGCAGACCGGCAACCGGCGCGCTACGGCGGCAATATCCGCGGTTTGTGGCGTCATTCCTCTTCTTCTTCCGGCGGCGGCTTGCCGTCGTAGACCTGATAACGCCGCGCCCTCAGATAGGCGTTGCGCAGGTAACGATACTTGTCGAGCGCGGCAGACTCGAGCACGCTTTCCGCACTCAGTAGTTGCGCGCGCGTATCGAGATAATTCAGCCCGTAGAGCCAATTGCGCAGTGGAACTTCGTGGATATAGCCGATCGGGTTCGCGTAAATGCGCACGAGCCAGCCGGTGCCGTCCCGGACCGTCGTCGGTCCGAACAGCGGTATGAAAAGGTAAGGACCTTGCGGCGCACCCCACTTGCCGAACGTGATGCCGAAGTCGGTCTTGTCTTTCGCGATGCCCATCTCCGACGCCGGGTCGAAAATGCCGAGGATGCCGAAGGTCGAATTGAGCAGCACCCGCCCGAAATCGTCGCCGGCGCGCTCCTTCTTGCCCTGCAATGTATTGTTGATGCCAGTGAACAGATCGTCGATGTTGCCGAAGAAATTCGATACGCCCGTGCGCACCGGCACGGGCGTCGCCTTCACATAGGTCTCGGCGATCGGCTTGATAACGTTGCCGTCGACGACCTCGTGGACCGAGTACATTGCCCGATTCCATGGCTCGAACGGGTCGACCTTCGACGGCGCCGCCGCGCACCCCGCGAGAAGCGCGCAGGCCAGGGCAAGCGTCGAAGCGATGCTGCGAGCGTACGGATTCATTTGCTGGCGCCTCCTTCTGCCGCTTTGCCGAACAGGAACTGACTGATCAACTTCTCGATCACCACCGCCGATTGCGTCTTGGCGATCTGGTCGCCGTCGTTGAGTATCGCCGTGTCGCCTCCGGCGTCCAAGCCGACGTAGACTTCGCCTAGCAGCCCCGACGTATTGATCGAGGCGATCGTGTCCTTGCTGAAGGCGTAGCTGCGATCGATGCGCATCGTGACGACCGCCTCATAGGTCTTTAGGTCGAGCCGGATCGATTCCACCCGTCCGACGACGACGCCCGCCGCCTTCACCGGCGAGCGAAGTTTCAGTCCGCCTATATTGTCGAAGCTCGCCTCGATGTGGTAGCTCGGTGTACTGTCCAGCGTCAGCAAATTCCCGACCTTCAAGGCGAGAAACAGAATTGCGCCCAGCCCGATAGCGACGAAAACGCCGACCCAGAGGTCGATCGCAGCACGGTTCATAGACCGACTCCCCTGAACATGAACGCGGTCAGCACGAAATCGAGAGCGAGAATCGCGAGCGACGAAACGACGACCGTTCTCGTCGTCGCGCTCGATACCCCTTCCGCGGTGGGCTTCGCATCGTAGCCCTCGAGGACCGCGATCAGCGACACGGCGGCGCCGAAGACGATGCTCTTGATGATGCCGTTGGTGATGTCCGGCCAGACTTTGACGCCCGCCTGCATCTGTCCCCAGAACGCGCCTGCATCAATGCCGATCATGCGCACGCCGATCAGGTAGCCGCCGAAAATACCGAAGGCCGAGAACAGCGCCGCGAGCAGAGGCATCGAGATCACGCCGGCCCAGAACCGCGGGGCAATCACTCGCGCGATCGGATCGACCGCCATCATCTCCATCGCCGACAACTGCTCGGTCGCCTTCATCAGGCCAATCTCGGCGGTGATCGCGGAACCGGCTCGGCTCGCGAATAACAGACCGCCAATCACCGGTCCGAGTTCCCTCACCAGCGAGAGCGCGACGACCAGACCGAGCTGTTCCTGGGCGCCATAGCGCCGCAGCACTTCATAGCCCTGCAGCGCCAGCACCATGCCGACGAAAAGGCCCGACATCAGAATGATCACCAGCGAGAGTACGCCGGAGAAGTAGATCTCGCGCACCGTCAGATGGAGGCGGCGCAACGCCATTGGCGTGTACCACAGGATGGCGCCGAGAAAGCGGGCCATATACCCCAGTCGCGCGACGCCGCCGGTCACCGTGCCACCAAGCCGGCGGAGCGCCCGCGAGAGGTCGCCTATCGTGTCACTCGACATCGGCAAGCAGGGCTTTGTGGTAGGGCGGTGCCGGATAGTGGAAGCGCACCGGACCATCGGGCTGGCCGTCGACGAACTGGCGGACGAACGGATCGCTCGAAGCGCGTACTTCGTCCGGCGTACCGCTCGCGACTATTTTTCCGTCGGAGACGAAATACAGGTAATCGACGATCTTCAGCGATTCGTAGACGTCGTGCGTCACGACGATCGAGGTGATACCTAACGCATCGTTGAGCCGGCGGATCAACTGCCCGACGACCGCCAGCGAAATCGGATCGAGGCCGGCGAACGGTTCGTCGTACATGACCAGCATCGGGTCGAGCGCGATCGCACGAGCGAGCGCGACACGGCGGCCCATGCCGCCGGACAATTCGGACGGCATGAGTTGCGCGGCGCCACGCAAGCCCACCGCATTGAGCTTCATCAGGACCAGATCGCGAATCATCGATTCCGGCAGGTCGGTGTGCTCGCGCATCGGGAACGCGATGTTCTCGAACACCGTCATGTCGGTGAACAGCGCGCCGAACTGAAACAGCATGCCGAACTTGCGGCGCAGCGCGTAGAGCGCCTCGGGCTCGAGGTCGGGGACCGATTGGCCGCCAACCAGCACTTTGCCCTTGTTCGGCTTGAGCTGACCTCCGATGAGCCGCAGGATCGTCGTCTTGCCGCAGCCGCTGCCGCCCATGATCGCGACGATCTTGCCGCGCGGCACCGTCATCGTGATGCCGCGCAGCACCTGCCTGCGGTCGTAGGCGAACCAGACGTCGCTCAGCTCGATCGCCGCCGCGGCGGGGTCGAGCCTGCGCGTCGGGCTCAGGGTGGCATGCGAATCCGCGGTAGCGGCGACCGGCATCGGAACGTGTAAATCCAGGGAAGGGCGTTGATTGTAGCCCGTTCGCCGCAACGCAACAACGCGATGTTCGGCACGTCGCGCGGCGGTGTCAGCTGCGCAGCAAGCGCCGCTCGGCGAATGCGAGGTCGCCCGGCTTGCCCAGCAGCACCAGGACGTCGCCCGCTTCGAATCGGTAACCGGGTTCCGGGGCCGCCGTACGCGCACCGCGGCGTCGTACGCTGTTGATCTCAACGCGTCCGTCCAGCTCGATTTCCGCGAGCGATTTGCCGACCGCGGTCGAGCGCTCGGTCAGCAGCACCGAATGGAGCCGTGGCTGCAGATTGTCCTCGGCATCCGCGGCGTCGGTCGCGCCATGGAAAAACCCGCGGAAGATGCTGTAGCGCTCCTCGCGCACCGCGCGAATCCGCGCCAGCACGCGGTTGAGCGGGACACCCAGCAGCAGCAGCGAATGCGACGCGAGCATCAGGCTGCCCTCGAGCGTTTCGGGCACGACTTCGGCCGCACCGGCCTTCAGCAGGCGGTCGAGCTCGGTGTCGTCGTACGTGCGCACGATCACCGGCACTTCGGGCCGCGTGTGCTGCACGTGGTGCAGGATTTTCAGCGCAATCGCGGTGTCGGTGAAGGTGATCGCCACCGCGCGTGCTTTCTGCAGGCCGGCCGCCGTCAACGCTTCGCGCCGGCCGGCGTCCGCATAGACGACGCTGCCGCCGTCGGCCTCCGCGACGCGCTGCGGGTCCGAGTCCAGCGCGAGAAACGGTACGCCCTCGGCGTCGAGCAGCCGCGCGAGGTTCTGGCCGCTGCGCCCGTACCCGCAGATGATCACGTGCTCCTGACGGGA
>JBDTXW010000103.1:0-9320 GCA_040005975.1 Betaproteobacteria bacterium
CGTGCGACCGGCCGGCAGCGCCGTCTGTCGCCGCCGCGGGCGGCAGTGGAACCCGTCGTCCGCGTCGAGGTCGTACGCAGTCAGCCGTTTTGACCGGAACCCCCGATGATTCGATTCGTTGCGTTGTCGCGCGCGCTAGGCTTCTGTGCTGCGCTGAGCGTGGTCTTGCACGCCGCGCCGATTCACGCCGATTCGCTCGCCGTCGTCGATCCGCTGCCGCCGGGGCCGTATGCGGTTGGCTGCAGCAACATCGCCCAGGACTTCAGCCGCGTGCAACCGGGCGAAAGCGCGCAGAACTACTGGGAAGGCTATCCCGACGGCAGCCGCGAGCGCTACGTCACGCAATTGCTCGCCGACCCGGCCGATGCGCTGATGGTCGACGTCAGCGTTCCCGACGATCGCGAGCTTTTTACGAATCGCGCCGGAGCGCAGGTCCCCTTTGCCTTGCTCGTCTGCTATCCGACGACCGCGGACAATCCGTACCCCGATTACCCGTTGCCTTCGGGGCCGGCGGTGCCGCACATGCAGCAGGGCGCGCAGCCGCCGATCTTCGCCGACGCCAACGCGCGCTGGCCGGTGCTGCTGTTTTCGCACGGGCTCGTCGGCAGTCCGATCTCGAGCGACTACATCACGGCGCTGACAAAGCTAGCGAGCTACGGCTATGTCATCGTCGCGCCGTTTCACGGCGATCCGCGCTTCACCGACGTCAAGATCGACAATCTCACCGACTTCCTTTACGCCTTGCTGCATTTCGGGACCTTCGTCGAAATGCAGGCGATGCGGCCGCTGTCGTTGTCGCGCTCGCTCGATTACCTGTTCGCGCATGCGCAATACCGCGATCACCTGGACGTCAACCGCGTCGGCGGTTTCGGCGCGAGCCAAGGCGGCGAGTCGATGCTGCTGATGGCCGGGGCCAAGCTGACGATCACCATCGGCATGTCGTCGAAGCAGGTGATCGCCGACCCCCGCCTCAAGGCGATCGTCGGCTATGTGCCGTATCTCGGGCAGCCGTTCCTGCCCGCGTTCGGCCGCGATCAGAACGGTCTGGACGGCATCGCGACACCGTTTCTCGCCATTTCCGGCGGCGCCGATCTGACTGCATCGTTGGAGACGACGCTGCAGGGCGTCGACCGGCTTGCGGGCTCGCGCGACGTGGTCGTGCTGGCGGGTGTCGATCATGGCTACGATTATCCGAGCACCGACGACATCTTCACCTGGTCGATGACCTTTCTCGCCGCCCATGTCAACGACGACCGCGCCGCAAGGGTGCGGATCGCGCGGATGACGGTGGTGCGCGGCGGCGGCGACGATTCCCTGGTGCGCGATTACACCGCGCCGGCGGCGCTCGGGCCGGGCGAGCTCGATACGATCGAATACTTCGGCGCCGCGCTCGGCGACTATTTTCTGACGGCGGCGCCGGACGAAGCCGCGGTCCTCGACACTGGGCTGCTGCCAGGCTGGGCGCGCACCGGATTCGCCTTCAAGTCATGGTCGACAGACGCGGGCCACGGCGTGCCGGCCTGCCGTTTCTTCGGCAAGCCGGGACCGGGACCCTACGCGCATTTCTATACGATCGACCCGAACGAATGCGCGTTCGTGGCGGCGAGTCCCGGGTGGATCTTCGAAGGCTTGCCCTTCTCCGAAGAAGCGCCGGTGGGTGGCGATTGCGCTTCGAATCGCATCCCGGTCGTCCGCCTTTACAACAACTTCCAAGGCGGTCAGGTCGCGCATCGCTACCTGACCAGCCACAGCGAAGTTGCGGCGATGATGGATGCCGGCTGGCTGAATGAAGGCGCGGTGTTCTGCTCGGCGCCCTGAACGCTCTAGTCGGCTTCGAGCGCTTCTGCCCAGAGGATTTCGCAGGCGCCGCCGCCGGTGTCGTCGCGCCGCAGCGACGTGTTCCACGCGAAGCCTTGCGGACCACGAACGTCGACTAAGAATCCGTGTACCGAAACGACCTGGCCAGGCCGCAATTTTGACAGGCGTCCCGCGATGTCCCCGGTCGCCGGAATGACGTGTATCTGCGCCAGATGCGTGATCGCCGTTTGCGGCGACAACTGGAAATCCGCGCGCTTGGGGTTCCAGTAGAAAAAGCGCCCCATCTGGCTGAATTCGAGCTGGTCCAGGATCGCGCTGTCGGACAACGGACCCCAGCCGACGCCGAGGTCGAACGGCGCGAGCCCCGCTTCCGCGTCGATGCGGTAGCGCTCCTTGCGCAGCAGCCGTGCGGTGATGTCGAACCGGGCGCGCTTGACCAGCGTATAGCCGTTGGCGGCGAACGGCTGCGGTGGGTCGAGGTCGACCTGCACCGGCTCGTCGGGTGCGACCACGCCCGGCGCGCGATACACCTCCCGCTCGCTCGACCACCAGTGCCAGGCGCCGAGCGTCCCCAGCACGAGCAAGACAGCGAGCAGGCGTCCCACGCGAATGCCAAGCGCCGTCAGGCCGCGGCGCCGGCGCGCTGCAGCAGTCGGGCCAGCAGGTCGAAGATGCCCGGTGCCGCAGCGAGCACCGGTCCGCCCGCAGGCAGCCCGCCGGCGCCCGGATAGGTCAGCGTGCGGCCGCCGGCCTCCTCGACCAGCAGCAGCCCGGCCAGCGCATCCCAAGCGTTCATGTGCGGCTCGACAAAAGCGTCATAACGACCTGCGGCGACATGCGCCAGCATCAGCGCGCCGGCGCCCATGTCTTTCACCGCTGCGCCGGCTTCGTGCAACAGCCGCTTGAGGCGCAAGTGTTCATCCAGCGAGTGGCGCGGCACGTAACCGATGCACACCAGCGCATAGTCCAACCGATCGCGCGGCGCAATGTGGATGCGCGTCCCGTCGCACCACGCGCCACCGCCGCGCGCCGCCCAGAACAGCTCGTCGAGCGAAGGATCATAGATCACGCCGATGCGGCGCTCGCCGGCGACGGAGAGGGCGATCGACACGCACCAGTAGCGCACGCCGTGCACGAAATTGATCGTGCCGTCGATCGGATCGACCAGCCACGCATGCGTCCCGAGTTCACCGCCGCCTTCTTCGCCATACACGGTGTCGCTGGGGAACGCATCCGCCAGGCGCCGGCGTATCAGGTCCTCGACCGCGAGATCGGCGGCGCTCACCCAGTCCTGCGGCCCCTTGGTTTCGGCGTCAAAGGCGATTTCGCGCAGAAAGTAGCGCTTGGCAAGGAGGCCGGCTTCGCGTGCAAGGCGGCGCGCGAAGTCAACTCTAGCGGCGAGCTCGGCGGCAATCATGCGCGGTCGATCGGTACGACGCCGTGATTGGCGAGCCTCAACATCACCTCGGTACCGGCAGAAAGCGGCCGGTCGACTGCCATGTTGACGACGAAGAGCTCGCCCAACGCAGTCGCTATCGTGTACTCCATCAGCCCGCCGATGTACGAGGCCTTGCGCACGGTGCCGGCGAGACCGCGCTCGCCGGGCGCCGCCAGCTCGACCGCCTCGGGCCGGATCGCGACATCGACCTCACCGGAGAGCCCGCGATGCGGCAGCCTCAGCGTAAGCGGCCCGAGCGCGAGCTCGCCCAACGCGTCGTCGAGGTGCATGAGCGTGCCGCGCACCCGATTGGCGTCGCCCATGAAGCCGGCGACGAACACGTCGCGCGGCTGTTCGTAGAGCTCGCGCGGCGCGCCTTCCTGCGCAATCGCCGCCTTGTTCATCACGATGATGCGATCCGATACCGCCATCGCCTCGGACTGGTCGTGGGTGACATAGACGACGGTGAGCGACAGCCGCTGCTGCAGGTCGCGGATTTCCTCGCGCATCTGCCGCCGCAGCCTGGCGTCGAGGTTCGACAGCGGCTCGTCGAACAGCAGCACGGCGGGCTCGAGCACCAGCGCGCGGGCGACGGCAACGCGTTGCTGTTGACCGCCGGACAGCTCGGAAGGCAGGCGTGCATCGAAGCCGGTGAGGCCGACGGTCGCCAGCGCGGCTTGTGCCTTGCTTCGCACCTCGTCTTTGGGGCGCCCGGCCACGGCGACGCCATAGCCGACGTTCTCGATGACGCTCATGTGCGGAAACAGCGCGTAGCTCTGGAACACCATCGACACGTCGCGCTCGGCGGCGGGAACGCGGGTGACGTCTTCGCCGCCGATCAGGATGCTGCCGGCGCTCGGCAATTCGAGGCCGGCAATCATGCGCAACGTCGTCGTCTTGCCGCACCCGGAAGGACCGAGCAAGGTAACCAGCGTGCTCGCGGCGATCGTGAACGAGATATCCCGCACGGCGGCGACGTCGCCATAGAGCTTGCTGACGCGGCGAAATTCGATCGCTGCTGCTTTCATCGCTTACGGTTTCCTCTGACCGAGCCGCGCCCCCACCTACGCGGTCGCGCCCAATTGTGCCATGCCAGGATCTGCGGCAGCCGAACGACGGCCAAGCATGCGCTCGCCGACCAGCCGCTGAATCACCCAGATCACCGCGAGCATCAGCACGATCAGCACCGAGCAATAGGCCAGCGCGACGCCGTAATCCCCGTTGGTCACCCGATTGATGATGTACGTCGTCGCCCACTCGTATTCGGCCGAAACCAGGAAAACGATGGCCGACAACGTCGTCATCGAGCGGACGAAGCTGTAGACCAGTGCCGCAACGACCGCCGGCTTGAGCAGCGGCAACAGCACGCGCTTGAGCGTAGTCATGCCGCGCGCGCCCAGTGTCGTCGATGCCTCGTCGAGGCTCTTGTCGATCTGCGCCATCGAGGCGATGCCGGCGCGAACGCCGACCGGCATGTTGCGGAAGACGTTGCACACGATCAGCACCAGCGCGGTCCCGGTGATTTCGATCGGCGGCACGTTGAAGGCCAGGATGTACGAGACGCCGATCACCGTGCCCGGTATCGCGAATGACAGCATCGTGCCGAACTCGAAGGCCGACCTGCCGGCGAAGCGGTGCCGGGTCAGGATGTATGCGGTCAGAATGCCGAGAATCGCGGTGATCGGTGCCGCGATCGCCGAGAGCTCGACGGTGGTCCAAAACGAATTCCACGCGGTGCCGGACCAGAGAAAGCCGTGATTGGCCCATTCGATCGAGAATGCCTTCGCATAGTGCTTGAGCGTCGGCGTGTAATTGCGGCCCCATTGCTCGACAAAGCCGCCCAGCATCGCCATCGCGTAGATCGCCACCGTCAGTGCAGCCCACGGCAGTGCGACGGCGTAGCAGGCGCGACGGATGTTTTTCGGGAGCGGCGTCGGCAGGCCGGCGTCACCCTTGCCGGCGAGCGCGGTGTAGACCTTTCGGCCCAGCAGACGGCGCTGCGCGAAAAATGCCGCCAGCGCGAACAGCAGCAGCAGTATGCCCAGCGTCGCGGCGCGGCCCTGGTCGAGCTGCGCGCCGACGACCGAGAAAAACACCTCGGTCGCGAGCACGCCGAAGTTGCCGCCGAGAACGATCGGATTGCCGAAGTCCGCGATCGATTCAATGAAGCTGATCAGAAACGCGTTTGCGAGCCCCGGCCGCATCAACGGCAGCGAGACGTCGACGAAGGTTCGCCAGCGGTTGGCGCGCAAGGTCTGCGCCGCCTCCTCGAGGCTCGGCGAGACGCCTTCGACGACACCGATCAGCACCAGGAAAGCGATCGGTGTGAACGAAAAAATCTGTGCGAGCAGCAGGCCGGCAAGTCCATAGATCCATCGCGAGGGCTCGATGCGGAACACCCACTCCAGCAACTGATTGATCAGACCCGCGCGCCCAAACATCAGGATCAATCCGAGCCCGATGACGAACGGCGGCGTGATGATGGGCAGCACCGACAGCGCGCGCAGCATCCGCTTGTAGCGGAAGCTCGTGCGGGTGGCGATCAGCGCGAACGCGAGCCCGAGTGCGGTGCAGCCGGCCGCGCAGAGCAGCGCCAGCAGCAGCGTGTTCCAGGCCACGCCGCACCGACCGCCGCCGGCAAGGCAGCCGACGTTCCAGATCTTGGCCGTGAACATCCGGTTGAAAAACGCGGTGGCGGAGAACGCGCCATTGCCGTCCTCGAACGCGCTTGCCAGGATTGTGCCAACGGGAAAGAACGTGAAGATTGCGACCGAGAGCGCGATCGCAACGACGCTGCTCGCGATGAATACATCGCCGTTGAAGTAGCCGCGTTCGGCGAGCCCCAGCGAAAACAGCATCGCGAATGCCGTCGCCGTCAGGGTCGCGCCCCAACCCATGCCATACTGCCCGGTCGCGAGTGGACCGAATACCCGGGCGAGCGAATCGAACGCCCAGCCCTGCGGACCGATGGCGAAGCCCTGTGCGGCAAGGATGACAAAGCCGCCGGCCCCGACGAGCAGCAAGGCCCGCGCGCGAAGCTTGCGGTCGAGCCGCGCCGCGAGCAGCGGCGCCGCCGCGAGCAGCATTGCCCCGACCGCGAGCAGCCAGACTCGCCCGTGGCTCAAGCCCTGCAGCAGCGCCGGCGCGTTTTCTCTGGCCGAGTAGTTGCGAAGCCACGCGCTGGACAGGATCGACTCCTGCAGCGCATACCAGGGAATCGCCAGGAAGCCTGCGGCACCGACGCCGAGCCAGAATGCAATCGCCCTGCGCTGCGGACTCATGGGCCCGGCGGCAGCGTCACTTCGCGGCCGAGTTGATCTCTCGTTCCCAGCGCTCGAGCAGGCGCTTGCGCTCGGCCGTCGATCCGAATTTCGCCGCGTCGTAGCTGATCAGCTTGATGTCGGTCAGCTTCGGCACTTGCGGCGGCAGCACGACCGAGGCATTGGTCGGTATCGCGAATTCCTTGATGTCGAGTCCGATCCGCTGGGCTTCCGGCGTCAGCGCCCAGTCGAAGAATTTTTTTGCATTGGCGAGATTGCGCGCGCCCTTGATGATCGCCATCGAGCCGACCTCGTAGCCGACGCCCTCGCACGGCAGGATCGGCTGGACCGGATACCCGCGCATGATTTCGTTGATTACGCCGTGCAGCACCGTGCTGCCGATCCCGGACTCGCCGCGAATTACCGCCGCCATCGGGCCGATGCCGGAACGCGCATATTGATTGACGTTGGCGTTGAGCGCTTTCATGTAGCGGAAGGCTTCCTCTTCGCCGAAAAGCTGGACCAAGGTCGCGAGCATCAGGTAGGCCGTACCCGAGGAATTCGGGTTCGACAGCATCACTTCGCCCTTGTAGACGGGATCGGTCAGGTCCTTCCAGCATTTGGGCACCGGCAATTTTTTCCGCGCGAATACCTCGGTGTTGTAACCCAGCGCGAGAACGCCGCCGTATACGCCGACGACACGATACTGCGACAGCTCGGCTTCGCGCCGCGCCCAGTCGTGCAGTTGGCCGAGGTTCGGCGAACGGTAGGCCTCGAGGAGCCTTTCTTCGGCCGCCTGCAGAAACGCGTCGCCGGGTCCTGCCCACCAGATGTCACCCTTGGGGTTGGCGGCTTCGGCCTTGATCTGCGCGAACAGTTCGCCGGTCGCCTTCTGCGTGACCGATACTTTGACGCCGGCTTCTCTTTCGAATCCGCTCGCCATGCCCTGGCACCAGGCGGTATTCGGCGAGCTGCAGTACATCGCCAGCGATCCCTGCGCCGCGGCAATCGCAGAAAGCATCGACGCGGCGACGCAGCACGCGAACCGAGAAAAAGATCGCTGCAGCAACTGCGTGTCGAACGCGACCGGCTTCATTTCGGCGTACTGCCGACTTCCCGCTCCCAGCGCTCGAGCAGGCGCTTGCGCTCGGCCGAGCTGCCGTACTTGGCGAAGTTGTAGTCGATCAGCTTGATTTCGGCGGGTTTGGGCGAGAGTGGCGAGACCGGCGAGCCCACGTTGGACGGCAGCTGGAACGACTTGGCCTGCGCGGCGAGCTGCTGCGCGGCCGGGGTCAGCGCCCAGTCGTAGAACTTTCTGGCGTTCTCCAGGTTGCGCGCACCCTTGATGATCGACATCGAGCCGATCTCGTAGCCGGTACCTTCGCACGGCGCGACGCTTTTCACCGGGAAGCCTCCCTGCGCCTCGGTCACGACGTCGTGGATGAATGCCACCGCGACCATGTTCTCGCCCCGCGCGGTCGCCTTGATCGGACCGACGCCCTGGCGCGAATACGAGCTGATGTTCCGGTGCATTTCCTTCAACAGCTTGAAAGCGTCCTCCTCGCCGAAAAGCTGCACCAGCGTGGCGATCGCCGTGTACGCGGTGCCGGAAGCATTGGGATTGGCCATCTGCACGTCGCCTGCATAAATGGGCTTGGCCAGATCTTT
The DNA here is from genome assembly GCA_040005975.1 of Betaproteobacteria bacterium. Classification (GTDB taxonomy): domain Bacteria; phylum Pseudomonadota; class Gammaproteobacteria; order Burkholderiales; family Casimicrobiaceae; genus PALSA-1003. Next base: position 8,185 of record JBDTXW010000103.1, read on the forward strand.
CCAGCATGCCGGCGGAGGCAGTTTTTTCTTCGCTACCAGCTCGGTGTTGTAACCGATGCCGAGGACGCCGAGGTAAAGGCCGACCGTCTTGTATCCGGATTGCTCGGCCTGCTTCCTCGCCCAGGGCTGCAGCTGATCGAACAGCGGCGACTTGTAAGGCATCGTCAGGTCCTGCTCGGCAGCCTGCAGATGCGGGTCGCCCGTACCGCCGAACCAGATATCGAGTTTCGGGTTCGCCTTTTCGGCGGCGACCTGGGCGAACGATTCACCCGAACCTTTCAGGGTCATCGATGCCTTGATGCCGGTCGTCTTTTCGAATTCTGTCGCGGCGAGCGCGCACCATTCGGCGGCCATCGGGCAAAGGACGTTGAGCTGTGCGGCCGCTGGCAGCGGAGCGCACAACAACACGAGCGCCCCGACAACGTACAATCTCGTCCGGATATCCATGCTGTCCTCCTGGACCGAATCGAATAGTCCGGCCATCATCTTCGATCCGCCATGGCCCCGTCAACCGAACGCACTCACCCGACAGTTCCCTCCCTGGCCGGGCCGCAGCGCCGCGGCGCGACGATCGCCGCCGCGCGCGCTTAGGCGCCGATGATCCGTCTCGGCATCGACTTAGGCGGCAGCAAGATCGAGATCGTCGCGCTCGCACCCGACGGCACCGAGCGCTTTCGCCGCCGCGTGCCGACGCCGCAGGAAGACTACGCCGCGGTGCTCGATGCGATCGCTGCGCTGGTTGCCGCGGCCGAGGCGGCGGTCGGCGCGAAAGGCAGCGTGGGGATCGGTACACCGGGATCGATTTCGCGCGCGACAGGAATGTTGCGCGGCTCGAACTCGATCTGCCTCAACGGCAAGCCGGTGGGCGCCGATCTCGAGAAGCGGCTGGGACGCGAGGTTCGCATCACCAATGACGCCAACTGCTTCGCGCTGTCGGAGGCCACCGACGGCGCCGGCGCCGGCGCGGAAACCGTGTTCGGCGTCATCCTTGGCACCGGCGTCGGCGCGGGCATCGCCGTGCGCGGTCGGGTACTGATCGGGCCCAACGCGATCGCCGGCGAATGGGGCCACAACCCGATGCCGTGGCCCGAGGCCGGCGAGCGCCTCGGCCCGCCATGCTTTTGCGGGCAGTCGGG
>JBDTXW010000104.1:0-9230 GCA_040005975.1 Betaproteobacteria bacterium
CGAATCGAGCAGATCGGAACCCCCCAGGACGTATACGACCGCCCGGGATCCCGCTTCGTTGCGCGCTTCATCGGCGCATCCAATGTCGTCGACGGGACGCACGTGCATGGCCATCGCGTCGAAGTGGCAGGCCATGTGCTCGAGGTCGAACAGGGCGAGTTCGCCGGGCCCGGGAAGCCGATGAGCATTTGCGTGAAGACCCACGATGTCGACCTGGTCGCCGACGAGCGGACGGACGGCATCAACATGCTTCCCGGCGTCGTGCGCAGCCAGGCGTATGTCGGCAGTCACCGCGATTACATCGTCGACGTCGGTCAGGAGCTCTTGATCACCACGCCCGCATCGCTCAACATACCAGCCGGAGCGCGGGTGAAAATACGCTTTCGCGCGGAGCGTTGCCGCGGCATCGTCCGATAATGCGACACACTGCCGCAACGGATGTGTGCACGATCGTAAACACAGGGGGAGTCATGAGGTCGGCCAGATTTTCGGCGCTGTGCGCCGCGCTGTTCGCATGCGTCGTGACCACATCATCGATGGGTCAGGAGACTACGCCGACAATGGTCGCTGCGGCAGCGAAGGAAGGAAAGGTAGTCTGGTACACCGCGGTCGACGTGAAGGTCGCCGAGGCAGTGGCCAAGGCGTTTCGGGCCGAGTATCCGGATATCGCGCTCGAGGTGGAGCGTGCCGGGTCCGAGCGTGTATTCCAGCGGATCACCCAGGAATTCGCTTCGGGTATCAAGAACGTCGACGTCGTGAATTCATCCGACGCCTCGCACTTCCTGCTGTGGAAGCAGCAAAAGCTGCTCGCCAGGCATACGCCTCCCGATGTGCAGCGCTTTGCCACGCAATACAAGGATCCGGACGGCTACTACGCGGTCTGGCGCGCGTCGCTGTCGGTGATGGGCTACAACACCAAGCTGGTCTCGCCACAGGAGGCACCGACCGGGTATCTCGATCTGCTCGATCCGAAATGGAAAGGCAAGCTGGTGAAATCGCATCCGGGCTACAGCGGGACGAGTCTCACGGGGACCTATGCGATCACCAAACTGCTCGGCTGGGAATACCTGGAGAAGCTGTCCAAGCAGGGTGTACAGCAACTGCAGTCGACCACCGCTCCGCCCAAAAGCATCGCGAGCGGCGAGCGTGCAGTCATGGTAGACGGCAATGAATACAACATGTTCATCGAGATCGGCGCTAAGAGTCCCGTAAAGATCGTCTACGCCAAGGAGGGCACGCCGTTCGTCACCTCGCCGACGGCGATCTTCGTGGACGCGCCGCACCCCAACGCGGCGCGCGTGCTGCAGAACTTTCTCTACACCGCGAAGAGTCAGCAATTGCTCGTCAATGAGGGCGGCTTGCGCTCCGTGCACCCGGACGTGAAGGAGCCAGCGGACCGCACGCCGCTCAAGGACATCAAGCTGCTTGTCGACGATCCGGTCGCAATGCTTCCGCAGATCGCCGAAATCAAAAAGCGTTACACGGCGTTGTTCGGCAACTGAACAGTGCGCCGACGAGCAAGGCTCTCGGTCGACTGGACCGTCCTGGTCTCGGCGGCGATGGTGCTGCTGCTCGCGATACTCGTGCTTCTTCCGCTGTTCTGGATTGCGCTGACGAGCGTGCACGACGACGCGAAGGTCTTCACGCTGGCACATTATCGTCAGCTCGTCGTCGATCCCGCGTTCGTACGACCGCTGTGGACGACATTGTGGACGTCGGCGGCCGTTGGGGTCGCGTGCATCATCGCCGCCGCCCCCATGGCCTGGCTGGTCTCTCGTACCGACTTGCCCGGCAAGCGTTGGTGGCGCACGTTGATCCTTGCGTCGTTCGTCACGCCGCCTTTTATCGGCGCCTTCGCGTGGGTGTTGCTGGGCGGCCCGAATGCAGGGCTGATCAACCAGTCGTACTACGCGCTGGCGGGACTCAAGCCCTTCGAGGCGGCGTCGCTGATCAACATCTTTTCCGCGTGGGGGATGGTCTTCGTGATGGCGTTGTACACGTTTCCTTACGTGTTTACGTTCGCCGCCAATGCCCTCGATGCGATTCCCAGCGATCTCGAGGAGGCCTCTGCCATCCTCGGTGCGCCGCCCTGGCGGACGGCACTGCACGTGACGCTGCCGCTGGCGCTGCCGGCGTTTCTCGGTGGGTTCATCGTCGCGTTCCTGCAGTCGATGACCTTGTTCGGCACGCCGGCCATCCTCGCGTTGCCGGCGGGCATCGATACGATGACGACGAAGATCTGGAGTCTGTTTCAGTATCCTCCACAACTGGGCTTGGCCGCGGCCGCGTCGTTGCCGCTGCTCATCATTACGGTTGCGTTGTTGCGCGCGCAATCCGCCATCATGGGTAAGCGCGGTTACTCGGTCATCGGAGGGAAGAGTGGCAGCGCGGGGAAGGCGATTCATCTGGGCGGCTGGAAGATTCCGGCGCTCGCGCTCTTTGTCTTCGTGCTCGGCTGCTCGATTGTGCTGCCCTACGGGGTGCTCGGGCGGACCGCGTTCGTGCGCAACTGGTCGGCCCCGCTCGCGGGCAACCTGTCCCTCGAACATTGGCGCTTCGTCTTTTTCGAATTCAGCCAGACGCGCCTCGCGCTGCAGAACACGTTCGTGCTTGGCATCACCGCGGCGACCGCTGGTACGCTTCTGGTTACCCTCGTAGGCTACTTGAGCCTGCGTAAGCTGGTCTGGGGCCATCGCTACCTGGCGTTGCTCGCGACCGCGCCGGTCGCTATCCCAGGCATCGTTCTTGCCGTCGGCCTGTTCCTTAGCTATACGCATCCGCCGCTGGTACTCTACGGCACGCTGTCGATCATTTTTCTCGCGTACGTCACCAAGGAGTTGCCCGTCGGCTACCAGCAGATCGCCAGTTCCCTGCGCGCGGTGCATCCCGAATTGGAGGACGCGAGCCGCATTCTCGGCGCCACGCGGCTGCGCGCGCTCTTCGACATCACGTCGCCGCTCATCCGCAACGGCGTGATCGCCACGTGGATCTTCATCTTCATCGGCTCGATCCGCGAGCTGTCGGCCACGATCCTGCTGTTCACGGCCCGCACCAAGACGGTCTCGGTGACGATGTTCGACTTGCGCGAAAGCAACGATTGGGGACCGATCGCGGTGCTTTCCATCACCATGCTCGTGATCACCTTCGTCATGATCGCGATCATTCACCGTTTTACCGATGCGAGGCTCAAATGAGTGCGGCACAATCCCTCCCCATGCTCGGCCTGATGCTCGGCGACGCAACCGGCATCGGTCCGGAGCAATGCGCGCGCATTCTTGCCGATCGCCGCATGGCGGATACCGCCCGGCTGCTGGTCATCGGCGATGCTCGGGTGCTGCAGCAGGGGATGGCCGATGCCGGCGTCAGCTTTGCGTGGCGAGGCTGCGGTGCACCCGAAGACGTCGACTGGGATCGACCCGAAATCCCGGTAATCGACCTGCACAATCTGGACCCGCGCAGCATTCCGCGCGGTGCTGTTTCACCCGAATCGGGGCGAGTGAGCGGCGCCACGCTTGCGCACATGGTCGAGCTGGCACTGGAACGCCGGCTCGATGGCATCGTGTTTGCGCCGCTGAACAAGGGCGCTCTGCACGCCGGCGGCTGGCGTTTCAACGACGAGCATCAGATGTTCGCGCATCTCACGCACCATCAGGGCTTTTTCGGCGAGATGAACGTCCTCGACAACCTGTGGGTGTCGCGCGTAACTTCGCATGTGTCGCTTCGTACCGCGCTCGAGCAGATCACGTCCGCGCGCATCGACGAGGCGCTTTCGCTCGCCGATGCCACGATGCGTGGTGCGGGTTTCACTAACCCGCGCATTGCCGTGGCGGCGCTGAACCCACATGCGGGCGAGGGCGGACTGTTCGGACGCGAGGAGGTCGAGATCATCGCGCCGGCCGTCGCAGCGGCGGCGCAGCGCGGCGTCGCGTGCAAGGGGCCATATCCCGCGGACACCGTGTTCCTCAAGGCCTTCGGCGGTGAGTTCGACGGCGTGCTGACGATGTACCACGACCAGGGACAGATCGCGACCAAGCTCCGTGGCTTCAATCGCGGCGTGACGATGACCGGAGGCCTGCGGGTCGTCTTCACTACGCCGGCACACGGCACCGCATTCGACATCGTCGGAAAGGGAATCGCAAGCACCGGCGCACTCGAGCAGGCGATTCGGTTGTGCTCGCGTCTCGCGGCCGGCCGGCGCAATCTACAACAACCGGCGAGTCCCAAGCTCGCTGCTTCGTTGCGCTAATCACGAAAGTACACGACCATGCAAGGAACTTCCGCGCCCGCAACGCCGTCCAGCGAACCGTCGCTCACCGACTATGTCGCAGGTTTTATCATCGCGACGCGCGCGAACGACATTCCAGCCGACGTGAGGCACTTGGGCACGCGCTCGTTCATCGACGGACTGGGTCTTGCGCTTGCAGGCGCAGCGTCGCAGACGGGCGTAATCACGCGGCGTTATCTCGCTTCCCTCGGCATAGCCTCGAGCAGCGGAAGCACAGTCGTTGGCAGCGATCTGCGCTTGCCGGCGCGTTTTGCGGCGTTCGCAAACGGCGTCTCGATCCACGCCGACGATTACGATGACACGCAGCTCGCGGTGGCGAAGGATCGCGTGTATGGCCTGCTGACGCATCCCACTGCGCCGGCATTGCCCCCGGTGCTGGCGCTCGCAGAGCGCGACGGGCGCAGCGGCCGCGACCTCATGACGGCGTATCAGGTCGGCGTCGAAGTCGAATGCAAAGTTGCGGAAGCGATCCTGCCGCGCCATTACCAGCAGGGCTTTCACAGCACGGGCACGTGCGGCACGATCGGCGCTGCTGCGGCGGCTGCGAAGCTGCTGGGCCTTGAACGTGAAACGGTGCGGCGCGCGTTGAGTCTTGGAGCAACTCAGGCAGCGGGCTTGCGCGAGAACTTCGGGACGATGACCAAGCCGTTTCACGCCGGACGCGCGGCGGAAAGCGGCGTTGTTGCTGTGGAGCTCGCGGCACTCGGCTTTAGTGCCTCGCCCAATGGCCTGGAAGCGGATCGCGGCTTTTTCCGCGCGGCGGGCGGCGGTTACAGCGCGGAAATGATCGACGGCAAGCTCGGGAATCCTTGGGCCTTTGCGTTTCCGGGCGTGTCGATCAAGCCGCACCCGAGCGGGTCGCTCACGCATCCCGGAATGGCGGTCATGCTCGACCTCATCCGGCGCCATGACCTTCGTCCGGAACGGGTAAGGCGCGTGTCGGTCGGCACCAACCACAACATGCCGAATGCGCTGATCCACCATCGGCCGCGCACCGAGCTGCAGGCGAAGTTCAGCATGGAGTTCTGCATGGCGATTCTGCTGCTCGAACGGCAGGCGGGGCTGGAGCAATTTACCGACGAGGTCGTGAACCGGCAGGACGTGCAGGCGCTCGTGCAAAAGATCGACTTTGGCGTGCATCCGGAGGCGGAGGCGGCCGGCTTCGACAAGATGACGACCATTATCACGGTGGAGCTCGACGACGGCAGCCTCGTCAAGGGGTCGGCCGACTTTGGCAAGGGAAGCCCGGCGAACCCGATGAGCGACGCGGAGCTCGCGGACAAGTTCTGGCAGTGCGCGGCATGGGGAGGGCTCGATCGCGACCAGACCAAAATCGTGCTGGATCTGGCGTGGCGGATCGAAACGATCGAGAACATCGGCGAGCTTGCGCAGCACTTGCGGCGCAAAGTGACTTAAGTGCCGGCACGATGGCGCGACGGCGCTCGTCCACTGGAAGAACTACGATGAGCGCGACGGGCGTTGGCGCAGGGACAGGCGATCCGAGGCGGCGCCTGTGACTTCTTAGGGACGGGCGGCGTGTATCATGGCCGCAGGCGCGTCCAGCGCGGCCCCTGTGGGCGCTTCAAATCGAGCCGTTCAGGTTTTCCATTTCTGGTTAGCCACGCTCTCTTATGCAGGGAGATCGGACAAACTCGTCCAGCTACACCATCGCGGCTTGGGTCTTAACCGGCGTCGCGCTCGTCCTCGTCCTGCAATTGCATGTGTTGCCAGCCTTGCTTGCCGGCATGCTGGTGTACGAGCTCGTTCACGTAATTGCACCGAGGATAAACAAGCATCTCTCCGACCAGCGCGCGAAGCTCATTGCGGTGGGCTTGCTTTCCGCAATCGTCGTGCTGCTGGTTACCGTTGCAATCATGGGCGCCATTGTCTTCTTCAGGAGTGATGCGGGAAATCTCTCGGCGCTATTGGCCCGAATGGCAGAGATCATCGAAAGCTCGCGTGACAAGGTGCCGAATTGGATCCTCGGCGACCTCCCAGACAGTCCCGAGGATCTCAAGGAAACGGCGTCGGCATGGTTCCGCACCCACGCTGCCGATATGCGATCGACAGGGAAGGAAGTGGCAAGAATCCTGGTGCAGACGGTGGTGGGGATGGTCCTCGGTGCAATCGTCGCGCTGCACGAGGCTCTGCCGATCGCGACCGACCGGCCGCTGGCAAGAGAGCTCGTCGAACGGATCACGAGATTGAGTGATGCGTTTCGCCGGGTGGTGTTCGCCCAGGTTCAGATCTCGCTCATCAATACCCTGTTTACCGGGATTTATCTCGCCGTAATTCTGCCAAGCTTTGGCGTTAATTTGCCGTTCAAGAAAACGCTGATCGTTCTGACGTTCATCGTGGGACTATTGCCGGTAGTGGGTAACCTGGTCTCGAACTTCGTGATTGTCGTAGTGAGTCTTTCCAACTCGCTGCAGGTAGCGATTGGCTCTTTATTGTTTTTGGTCTTGATCCACAAACTCGAATACTTCTTGAACGCCCGGATCGTTGGCAGGCGGATCGAAGCCCACGCATGGGAGCTTTTGCTGGCGATGGTTGCGATGGAAGCGGCGTTCGGCATTTCCGGTGTGCTCGCTGCGCCGATTTACTATGCTTATCTGAAGGACGAACTAGGGGACCGGGGCTTAGTTTGAGTGAGGAGATTTTTGAATACCCGTTACTACGTCGACTCCGACATCACCGTAGCGGCCACCCTTGACAGCGCGTTTTACTGCGATGCGGCCGCCTTCGAACTGGCGCGCGAGCGCGTTTTCGCGCGCACCTGGCAATGGATCGGCGATCTCGCCGACGCCGCGGAGCCTTGTTCGGTGACGCCGCGCCAGTTATTGCCCGGGTTTCTCGATGAGCCGTTGCTGCTTGCGCGCGACCGGGGGAATTCGCTTCGTTGTCTTTCGAACGTGTGTACCCATCGCGGTAACCTCCTGGTTCGGGAACCTTGCAAAAAGGTCGATCAAATCCGCTGCGGCTACCACTCGCGGCGTTTCGATCTTGCCGGACGGATGACCTTCATGCCGGAATTTGCGCAAGCGAAGAACTTCCCGTCCGCCGCCGACAACCTGCCACAGATTCCGTTTGAGACCTGGGCCGGCCACGGCTTCGCGGCCATCGATCCCGCCGCGCCGCTCGATGCGTTCCTGGGCGACATGACGACACGCCTCGCGTGGTTGCCGCTCGATCGATTTCGTTTCGATGCGGCATCGAGCCACGACTATTTCATCGATGCCAACTGGGCGCTGTACGTCGAGAACTATCTCGAGGAGATGCATATCCCGTTCGTGCATCCGGGCTTGAGCAAGCTCGTCGACTGCACGACTTACGAACACGAGCTCTTTCGCTATTCGAGTCTGCAGCTCGCGTTGGCGCGGGAAGGCGAGCTTGCGTTCGACCTTCCGGAGAGCGCGTCGGACCATGGCCGGGATGTTGCCGCGTATTACTGGTGGATATTTCCCAATCTGATGCTCAACTTCTATCCTTGGGGGCTGTCGCTCAATCGCGTCGTTCCGGAGGCGATCGATCGTACTCGGGTTGAATTCCGCGCCTACGTATTGGACGAGAGAAAGCGCGAGCAGGGCGCGGGCGGCGCGCTGCACGAGGTCGAACTGGAGGACGAGGCGGTTGTCGAAGCGGTGCAGCGCGGCATGCGCTCACGCTTCTATCACCACGGTCGTTACTCCCCGACGCGCGAACGCGGGACGCACCACTTCCACCGGCTGTTGTGCGAGTTCATCGGGGAGCCGGCGGCCTGAAGAACTAGGCAGTGGTCCTCAGAACTTGACGTCGGCGAGCGTAGTCAGCGTCATGGCGCTGCCAAGGATCGGTACGTTGGCCAGATGCCAAGCGACGTACTGCTCCACATAGGGAATGTCCGCCGACATGCCGTCCACCGGAATGATCGCCTTCATTCCGCGTATTGCTGCAGCGCTCGCGGTATAGAGCACGGCACCGTGCGCCGCAGTGCCCACGACGATCACCGTCTGAGCGCCTTTCTGCTTCAGGATGTTTTCGAGCTCGGTGCCGACGAACTTGTCGACGCCAGCCGAAACCACCGGTTCGTCGGCGGCAGGAGCGACGTCTGTGAGGATGTCGGCCGGCTTGGCTCCGGGGACGACGCTGAAGACCACAGGTACCCCCGCGGCGCGAGCGGCCGTCAACAGGAGTTTCACCTTCGGGATGGAGGCGATGCAGCGCGGCCGGCGTTGCGGCTGACAGGTCTGTTCGACGAAATCGAGCATGAGCAGCACAGTCGTCTTCTTGTCGATCGTGACTGCCTTCAATGTCGGGGATGGTGGCACCTTCACCGAAGCCCATTCATCGACGATGGTCTCCGCGCGTGCGGATTGAATGGCCACGCAACTCGCGATCACGGCGGTGCACATCACAAGTCGGGTTTCCCTTAGCATGGATTTCCTTGCGTGATCCGGAGTCAGACCGCCGGGTTGGCCGGTCAAAAGTTACTTCCGCTGATGCGCGATGTCAATCCAGTTTGAACCTGAATACTCGTCCTCGCCCCGGTGCGATCGGAAGCTCAAAACTAAGGCAATTCTCAGGCCGAGGCGTTGCTGTCAGACCAACGGCGTTTACGCACAGGTGGGAAGCGTGTACAACACAGGAGCAGGTTCCTCAAGCAGCGAAATTGCTGGTCGGTCGCACCGCTTCGGCGGTACTCCTCAGGTCATCGTCTCTCTCCCTTGAAGTTCCCGCACTTCGGGCGAATGCCCGTTGTTTATCATTCATTGGAGCTGGGAAATGACTACAGGCATCGTCAAGTGGTTCAACGACAGTAAAGGTTTCGGGTTCATCACGCCGGATAGCGGCGGCAAGGACGTTTTCGCGCACTTCTCGGCAATCCAGGGCGACGGCCATAAGAGCCTTCGGGAAAGCCAGAAGGTGTCCTTCGACATCACGGCGGGCGCCAAGGGCGATCAGGCCG
>JBDTXW010000105.1:0-9201 GCA_040005975.1 Betaproteobacteria bacterium
CCACCCCAACCTGGCAGTGCCTCGATCGACGGATTTACGAATTTCCAGCACCGGTATTGGGCCCCTTCAGGATCCGCGCACTGAAGACTCGCCGCGCCGTTCACGTTCGAGGCACGCTTTGAGTGCCTGCTCGACCTGCATTCGCGCTTCGTCTGCGCGCTCTTTCTCTTTCTTGAGCCGCTCTGCTAGCAGTCCGACGTAAAACGGTAAAACGATAAGGGAGATAAGCAAACCTACGCCAACCGCAAGGTTGTGCGACCAAAAGTCTGAAACAGACAGGACCAGCGCAAAGCCCAACAGTGCAATACCTTGAGACAGAGCAAGGTAGCGCCGACCGTAGCGGAAGCCGTTGCCAAACGTGAGAAACAGGAAGACGCCGACAATGACCGCCCCGGCCTCTCCCGTGAGTAGCATGAAGTAGGCGACAGCAGCGTTGTCCGAGATGATGCCCAGGATCAGGCGCAGCGGCGAAGGTCGCGGACGAGCCAGAATCCATAAAATTATCGCTGCCGCAAAAGCAACAAATCCCGTCATGACCCATACCATGTGCGACAAATCAGCGCTTGGCGCGGCGACGCTCAGGAAACGCCACAGCAGCACGGCTAATACCAGCACACCAATCGATAGGCGCAAGGCGGCCTGCTCGAGCTCGGCACGCGGCGCGAGCGCCAGCCTATCTGCCCATCCCGCCCGGGTGGTCCAGCGTCTGGTACGTACGCTCAGCATGGCTTTCTCGGTCATGGCGGCGATTGTAAACGCCGGCCCAGTGAGGAACCCAAGGCTCTTGCGCGCCTCGTCAAACCGCTTGGCGCGCGCTCGCGCTGACGAAGGACGCAACGTGCGCGGGCTGGGTATGCCAGCCGGTCACCAGGCGGATAACCCCGCCACCCCGGCGATAGAATTGAAAGCCTTGCGCCTCGAGGCTCGCAAGCGTGTTGGCCGGAAGCCGAACGAAGACTTCGTTTGCTTCGACCGGATAGAGAATCTCCGCCACCCCACCGCGCCCAAGTCCATCCGCCAACTCTGCTGCCCGCGCGTTAGCCGCGCGTGCCAGATCGAGCCACAGACCGTTGGCGAGATAGGCGTCGAACTGGATGCCGAGGAAACGGTGCTTGGAAAACATCAGGCCTCCGCGCTTCAGCCGCGCGCGCAGGCCGTCGGCAAGCGCCGGGTCGAACACCAGCACCGCTTCGGCGGCCATGGCGCCGTTCTTGGTGGCGCCAAACGACAGCACGTCGATGCCGGTGCGCCAGCTCATCTCCGCCGGCTGACACTCGAGATGAACCAGGGCATTTGCAAAACGGGCGCCATCCATGTGCATCCGCAAACCATGGCGCCGGCAGACGGCGGAAATGTCGCGGAGGTGTTGGAGGCTATAGACCGTGCCGAACTCACTCGCCTGGGAGACACTGACCACGGCGGGCTTGCAAAGCATGTGGGTCGGGTCGAAATCGGTCAGCGCGCGGTCCAGATCGCCGGGGTCGAGCAGGCCGTGTCGGCCATCGATGCCGATGATCCTGGCACCATTCGTGTACATCAGCGATGCTCCTGCCTCGTTGTCCTGCAGGTGTGCCCCGGAGCGGCAGAAGATCGCCGAGATCGGGGAGGCGACGAGGCTAAGCGCCAGGGCGTTGGATGCCGTGCCTGTTGCCATCATGGCCACCGCGAGCTCGCGCCCGAAAACCTCGCAAAAGCGCGCTTCCGCGCGCGCGGTATAAGGGTCGGCTCCATAGGGCATGACGTCGCCCTCATTGGCCGCAATCAGCGCGTCGAGGATGCGTGGATGAATCCCGCTGACGTTGTCGCTGCAGAAGTTCATGCGCAGTTCCGCCTAGGTGCGCACCAGACGCGATGCAATCATTCCTGGTTCAGCAGGGGTTCGACGATCAGGTTGCCCGTCTCGAACCTGTGCGGCGCCAGTTGGGACAGGACAGGATCATCGGAGACGTTGTCCAGCACCAGCGCCGACATCATCCGCCCGACCGCAGGAGATGTCATGAGGCCGCGATAGGAAGATACCGCCACGAAAAGCCCTTCGACGTCCGTCTCGCCAAGAATCGGCTGCATGTCCGGAGTGACGCTCGATACGCCACCCCAGGTGCGCAGAACCGCGACATCGGCAACGCCTGGCAGGAGGTCGACGACCTTCGGCGCAGCCCAGCCCAGGAACTCCGGCGTCGATGCGATTGTCGAGCCTTCACGCGCGCGCGAAACGACGAAGATAATCGACCCGCGCGTGACCTGGTTGACGGATATTCTGTGTTCCAGCGAGATCAGGATCGGCTTCACGCGTGGCGTGCAGGGAACGGTGACGATGACCTCCTTGGGCAAGCTGGTCACCGGCAGATCGACTCCGAGCGGCTGCAGCAATTGCGGCACGGCCCAATCGGTACATAGGAGCACCCGGTTGGCTTCGATCGTCCCATCCTTGATCGACGCCTTGAATACGCCGTTGCGCTTCTCGATCCTCTCGACCCGGGTGCCGTAGCGAACGTCTACTCGCTCGCGGCGAGAGGCAATCAGCAACGCGTCAAGCAAGCGGAAGGGCGACACACTGCCATCCTTGGCGCAGTACGTGCCGCCCACCAGGCGGTCCTGCCTCAGAGCCGGTACCATCTTCATGCACGCGTCGGTATCCAGCAATTCGCTCGGCACGCGATACCGATGCTGGATCGCGATGCTGTCGTTGAGCTTGGCAAGCGCCTTCTGACTGTGTGCCAGAACCAGGTAGCCGTCCTGCTTCAACTCAATGCCGCGCCGATAGTCGAGCAATTCCGCGGCGTTTTCGAAAAACGCCGTGCTTTCCTGGCTCAGCTGAATATTGAGATCGAGGCCCCACTGCATCCGGAAGCCCGCCCCGTTACGACCCGATGCGCCATTCGCGAATTCGCCATCGTCGACGACCATGATGCGTGCGCCAGACTGGCGGCGTGCCATCCACCAGGCACAGGACAGCCCATAGAGTCCCGCGCCAACGATCAGTACGTCGGTCGTATGCGTCGTCATGGCGCGACGGTTCGCTTCTGCCGCGCCAGTGCGGCAAACGCGACGGGGCGCGCCAGTGGGCGAGGCGTCATCATGTTCGCGGGCGCGATGCCGGCGTGCAATTCAGCTAGCGCAGCGACGGAATGCAGGCACATGCGCCCGCCGCACCACCCCATGCCTGCACGCGTGGTGCGCTTGATTGCGTTGAGCGACTGGTGGCCACCTTCGAGGGCGGCGCGAATTTCCGAAAATCGCACGTTTTCGCAACGGCATACGACGGTATCGTCCGTGGTGGCGCGCCACAGCGCCGACGGCACTCTGAGCGTCTCGCGCAGCGCGCGCTGGAATGCGCCATATCGCCGTCGCGATGCGATTGCCTCTCTCAGTGCGTCCGAGGCGGCTGCCGTTCGTGGCGCGCCTGCGGCGGCGGCGCCAACGATCGTTCCCTCGCTCTCGGCAATCAGCGCGCCGCGAAGGCCGGCCATATCGCCGGCAGCGTAGAGCCATGGCAACGACGTGCGGCCTTGCTCATCGATCTCGGGCAGCCAGAACCCGCCGTCGGGATCGTGCCGCATACGGGCACCTGCCATCGCCGCGAGTTCGGCGTTCGCGATGAAGCCGTAGTTGATTGCCAACAGATCGCAGGTGATCTGGCGCATAGTCCCCGACACCACCTGCCCGCGCTCGTCGACGCGCGCCAACTGCACGGCTTCGAGCCGCTCGTTGCCCAGCGCACGTACGGGAACAAAGCCGGTCAATCGCGGAACTCGCGCACGGAGCAGCGTCCATTCGTAGCGCAGCCCCTCGCGCAGGATGCCGCGCCCGTGCCACACGCCACGCGGGTGTTGCAACATTGCCAGCGGCGAACGCAGGCTCGCCAGCGCTGCAACCCCGATCCCGGCGCGGGTGAATTGCGAGGCGACCACAATCGGCAGCGGGCCGCATCCCGCCACGACCGCCGTCTTCCCGGGAGCAACGCGCTGGGACTTGAGGATGGCCTGGGCGCCGCCGGCGAACATGATGCCGGGGAGCGTCCATCCCGGAAACGGAATCGCACGCTCGCGCATGCCGGTCGCGAGGATCACCGCATCGGGCTTCAAGGCCTCGGTGCGATCTCCAACCGTCACGTGGATCTCGCTGTTACCGAAGGCGGCGTACGCGACGACGCCGGCGCGATAGTCCATCGCTCGAACTGCCTCGTCGAACCGATGCAGCAGCCGCTTCTTGCGAGCCAGTTCGGTCGGCTCCGCGAACTCGTTGCCCTCGAGACGGGAATCGGCTTGGCGATAGATCTGGCCGCCCGGTCGCGCCGATTCATCGATGACCGTAACGTCGCAGCCACGCGCGGCCGCTTCGATGGCAGCGGCCATGCCGGCGGGACCCGCGCCGATAACGACTATTGATCGGCGCATGGAAAGAGGCCGCGCTGGCGCCGAACGACCATCCCGGGCCGGGCTTCGGTAACGCATGCGCGCGTATCGGGAATTCCATCGACACTGCAACGGCATTCCCAGCAGAAGCCGATACCGCACACCGCGCCCTTGGCATTGCCGGCCTCATCGATCCGCAAGCAGCGCTCGCCCGCCGCCAACAACGCGGCAGCCACACTCTGCCCCTCGCGGGCGGTTACCGGCTTACCTTCGAAACTGAATTGAAACGTTGTCGGCATACTCGGGCCTAGACAGGACGACGGAACGCGGAACGATTGTCGGCATTCGCATTTTTATTCTTGGAAGGATAATCTGTTCTTGACAGGAATATCGACTACGTGCCAATCTTTTGTCAAGCTTCGGAGGAGCATCTTTTCGCCAGCATCTGGGCTTTGAAAGTTTCAGAAAAGCGATCCGACTCGTATTCGGCACTTCACATCGTCAATGGAGGGCAGACCGTGTTCACACGAATCATTCTGTCGTTCGCAGTGATTTTCGGTATTGCTTCTTCCGCGGTACTCGCCGCCGAACCGACGTCCGCCTGGAACGACATAATGGCCAAAAAGAAGCTCACGGTCTGCGTCGTCCCTGCCTACCAGCCCTATTCCGCAAAGGACGCCGGTGGAACCTGGAGTGGCTTCGCCGTCGAAATGGCGAAGGACGTCGCCGCGAGCCTGCGCGTTGAAGTCGAGTTCGTGGAGACGAGCTTCAAGACCGTGGTGCTCGATATCCAGAGCGGCAAGTGCCATACCTTCTTCGGTTTCAACGCAACGCCCGAACGTGCGCTGGCCATCGATTTCGCAGGACCGCTCTATACGCTGGGCTTCGCCGCGCTCGATCGACAAGGATGGAAGCCGAAGGGCAATAATTGGTCCGATCTGAACGACTCGGCGATCCGGGTCTGCTATGCCGTCGGCAACAGCTCGGAGCAACAGATCAAGCGCTTCGCGCCGAAATCGACCCAGGTCGCGCTGCCAAAATCGGACGATTGCGTGCTAGCCATCATGTCCGGGCGCGCCGACCGCTATATCGACGGCGTCATGGGCGTCATGGGTGCTCGGGCGAAGAACGCGCAGCTCGGTCCGCTCCACCTGATGACGCCGAACTACGCGCTGCCTTCCTACGCCGGTGTCCGCCTGGACGACGGTCGATTCCAGAAGTTCTTGCAGAAGTGGACCGAGTACAACCGCGGCAACGGCAACATCACCTTCTGGCTGACATCGTCGATGGAGAGCATTGGCATCAAGATGGACTCGATACCGCCGGAGGTATCGTTCTAGCGCTCCCGAACAGTCCCCGCGAGTGCCTTGATCGCCCGGCCCGCAGCCCCATGCCGACCGGGCGTTCCTTTCCCGGGGCTGGAGGTCAGCCGCCGACACCGCCGAGGAAGGACAGGACGGAGAGATAGCGCACCGGCGTGCGCAGCAGTTTCTCCGGTCCATGGGGAACGTCCGCCTGAAACAACAACGAGTCCCCTTCGGACATGAGGAACGTCTTCTTGCCGTGGCGATACAGCACCTGGCCTTCCAAGACGTAGACGAATTGGGTGCCGGACCGGTGGAGAAACGGGAGCACCCGGGACGTTTCCAGAAACGACATCAGGTAGGGCTCGACAGCTATGCCCTTGGCCGTCGTCTGGCCAAGTACGCGATACTCGTGCCCGATCCCCAGGCCGTCGCGGTGCACCAGACTACCCTCACCGGCGCGCACGAAAGTGGCATCGGTCACTTCGTCAAATTCGCGAAACAGCGAAGTGACCGGCACCTGCAGTGCCCGCGCCAGTGCGCGGATGCTGGCCAGCGACGGTGAAATCGCGCCGTTTTCGATCTTCGAAATCATGCCAGGCGAGAGCTTTGCGCGTTGACCCAACTCTGAAATGCCGAGTCCGAGGCGCTTGCGAAACTCGCGTACGACCTCGCCCAATGCGGATTCGAGCCCATTGTCCCCGCGCGCGTCACTTGTAATCGCAGCCCGCTTTGCAGGACTGGTTTTAGGTGGTGAAAACGTCGATTTGCGCATGGTGCTCATGAATGGGAGAACTTCCCCCGAGTCAACGGAACAATGGTCGCTGAAGTATTTTTTGTCCGGACGAGATACTACGTCGCAGACGACTAAAGTGCCAATAGCGTTTCTTGAAGCTGCTCATGTGTGCCGCCGATCTCGGCACCGAGCGATCCATACACAGCGAGGCCGGCATGGCGGGTTATGAGTGGGATTTCCGAGTCGCCTTCTTCCATCCCGAGCTGTGGCTGAAAGCACTGTCAGTCACTCTGGGATATGCCGCCGCCACCACGGCGCTCGGTCTGATCCTCGGCGTCATCTGCGGCATGATGCTGCTGAGCAGGTATTGGGTCGTCCGCGCACCGGTAGGTGCCTTCGTGCAAGTCTTCCGCTGCACGCCGCTGCTGATTCAAATCATCTGGTTCTACTACGCGCTGCCGGTTGCCGTAAGTGTCTCGATTCCCGCATGGCTTGCCGCGGGCATGGGGCTGACGTTCTACATGGCGGCGTTCTCCGCCGAGATATTCCGTGCCGGGATCGTGTCGATCGATCGTGGGCAGTGGCAAGCCGCCAAAGCCATCGGAATGATGCCCTGGCGGGTGATGCAGCGCGTCGTGCTGCCGCAGGCTACGCGCCGAATGATGCCGCCGTTCGTCAATCAGTCTGTCCTGCAATTGAAGAACACCTCGTTGCTGTCGATCGTCGCGGTGCCAGATCTCATGTACACGGCCCAGGTGTTCGTGTCCGATACCTTCCGGCCGCTGGAGATATACACCACACTCGGGATCATCTACCTGATCATCCTCTACCCCATGCAGAAGCTGGCCAAGATGCTGGAACGCCGTGATGACATCTGATCGTGGTGCGACGGCCGAGGAGCGGCCGATGGTGGAGATCGCTAATCTGCACAAGTGCTATGGCCCGCTCGAAGCCGTGAAAGGGGTATCGCTAACGGTTGGACGCGGCGAGGCGCATTTCATCATCGGCCCCAGCGGCTGCGGCAAGTCCACGCTGCTTCGCTGCATCAACCTGCTGGAAGAGCCGACGCGCGGCACGCTGCGCATCGGCGACACGGCCATGCAGTTCGGCGAAGGGGCCAAAGCGCTGTCGGCACGCGAGCAGGCGCAGTTCCGCGCTCGCGTTGGCATGGTCTTCCAGCAATTCCATCTGTTCCCACATATGACGGCGCTGCAAAACGTGATGGAAGGTCCGCGTACAGTGAAGCGCCTGCCGCCGGCCGAGGCCACGGAGATCGCCGAAGGCCTGCTCGCGAAGGTCGGGTTGGCTGAGAAGCGCGACGTCTATCCTAAACACCTCTCCGGCGGCCAGGCGCAACGCGTCGCCATCGCTCGGGCGTTGGCAATGGCACCGGAGGTGGTGCTCTTCGACGAGGTCACCTCGGCGCTCGACCCCGAGCTCGTCGGCGAGGTGCTGGCGGTCATTCGCAAGCTCACAGAAGAAGGCATGACGATGGTCGTCGTGACGCACGAGATGGATTTCGCGCGCGAGGTGGCCACCGACGTCACGTTCATGGATGCGGGCCTCGTCGTGGAGCAGGGACCGACCGAACGCGTGCTTACCAATGTCACGAACCCGCGCCTCGAGCAGTTCCTGCGGCGCTATCGTGGATAGGCGGCACCCGGACCGATGTGCAGTGCTACTCCATCTTCAGCCTGACCGAACGAAGGAAAGTATCCGATGATCCCATCGAAAGACAAACTGACCGTTTGTTTCGCCCACGTCGCTTACGACTTTATGGCGCAGTTCGCAAAGCGCAAGACAGGAATCAACAACTTCCAGGTCTGGAACCGCGACGAACTGGACGCCCGGGTGGGCGAAGCCGACGTGCTGGTGATTTCCGGTCTATGGCGCAACGAATTGGCGGAGAAGGCGACGAGGCTGCGTTTCATCCAGTCGATCGGCGCCGGTACCGACCAGTTCGGCCGCGACGCGCTGTCGGCGAAAGGAATCCGGCTCGCGAGCGCCAGCGGCGTCAACATGAAGGCGGTTTCCGAACACGCAATGGCGCTGATCCTGGCGCTTGTGCGACGCCTGCCCGAAGCGCGCGACAACCAGGCCAAACACCACTGGCGCGGCATGATCGGCGATTTGACGCAGCGCGAAGATGAGTTGGGTGGCAAGACCCTCGTCATCGTAGGCCTGGGCAATATCGGCGGGCGGCTGGCGCGCTTGGCCAAGGCCTTCGACATGCACGTCATCGGCGTGCGGCGCGATCCCGCCGCCGGCAAGGGTGCGGCCGACAGCGTCCATGCCATTGCCGACTTGAATTCGCTGTTGCCGCAAGCCGACATCGTCGCGCTGACCTGCCCGCTGACCAAGGAGACTGAAAACCTGATCGACGCCGACGCGCTGGGCCGGATGAAGAAATCGGCCTACCTGATCAACACCGCACGCGGCAAAGTAGTCAACGAGGCGGCGCTGATCGCGACGATGCGAGCCGGTGGCATCGCCGGCGCCGCCATCGACGTTACACCGGAGGACCCACTGCCGGCCGCGTCGCCTCTCTGGGACCTGCCCAATACCTTCATCACCCCGCACACCGCGGGTGAGACCCGACGGTACGAGGACAATGTGCTGGAGATCCTTGAGGAAAACCTCCAGCGCCTGTGGCGGGGCGCCCCGACGCTGCGGAACCAGATTCTGTGAATAAGCAGCCTGCGACCCGCGCGCGCTTAGTGCTTCCAGAACTCGCGTGAGGCGATGCGCGCGCCCTCGGCCATCGCGGCCATCTTCGCCCAAACGACGTCGGGATCGACCGCGGCCT